>CADCEW010000013.1 GCA_902800585.1 uncultured Prevotellaceae bacterium | reverse complement strand
GCATAATAACAGATATTGTAAATCTTATAATAGGCCTCTATCAAGTCTTTCCCCTTGAGTTTAGGGATTTCATGACGGATAGAGTCAATTTGTCGCTGATAGGCAGTCTGTGCCTTTCCCTGTATGGATGACAACTGCAAGAGTGCTAAAAGCAATATGGTGAACAGATTTCTTTCTTTCATCGTTATTGGTATTTTGACTGCAAAGATAACAAAATAATTGAAAATGGAGAATTGATAATTGAAAAATATTTCGTACATTTGCAACATGTACGAACTGAACCTGCCTAAATATGAAATACGGTTGGGCGGCACAAAGGAAAAACCAGAAATCTTCGATTTCCTACGTCGCCGCTTCGTAAAACTGACCCCGGAAGAATGGGTTCGGCAACATTTCGTACATTGGTTGACGGAACAGAAAGGATACCCCAAGGGGCTATTAGGCAATGAAATAGAATTACGTGTAGGAGAGAAACGGTTGCGCTGTGACTCTATCCTCTATAATACGAATACACAACCTAGAATGATTCTTGAATACAAGGCTCCTACGGTGCCTCTCTCTCAAAAAGTATTCGACCAGATTGTCACCTATAATCTGTTATTGAATGTCGACTATCTGACTATCAGCAATGGATTGCAACACTATTGCTGTCGAATGGACTATGAACACAATAGCTACGAGTTCCTGCCAGATATTCCCGATTACAAGAATCTCTAAAAGAACAGCAGGCGTGGAAATTCCAACGCCTGCTACTTGTCTTATGCCTCAGCCTCTGGAGCTTGTGACTCCTCTGCGGCTTTCTTCGTTGACTTACGAATGGCACGCTTGCGCGTCTTCTTCTCCTCTACTCCAGTAGGAGTAATCTTCACGCCTGCCAGTTCCGGGTCAATCATGATACGACCACAATACTCACAAACGATAATCTTCTTGTGCATCTTGATATCCAACTGACGCTGGGGCGGAATCTTATTGAAGCAACCACCACAGGCATCACGCTGTACATAAACGATACCCAGACCATTGCGTGCATTCTTACGAATACGCTTGAAAGAGGTCAGCAGACGTGGCTCAATCTTAGCCTCCAACTCCTTCACCTTTGCCTTCAGTTTATCTTCCTCGGCACGAGTCTCATCCATAATCTCATCCAGTTCGCTCTTCTTCAATTCCAATGCTTGCTGACGATCCTGGATAACCTCCTGATTCTTTGCCAACTCTTCTTTCTTCTCCTCAATACGAACCTGAGCCTCCTTGATTTTCTTGTTGCATAGTTCAATTTCCAACGACTGGAACTCGATTTCCTTCGACAAGGTATCGTATTCACGGTTGTTCTTTACGTCGTTCAACTGTGTCTTATAACGCTCCACACTTGCCTTTGCCGTCTCTATCTCACCCTTCTTCTGATTGATGGCGGTCTCATACTCCTTGATGTCCGTCTGGATCTTCTCAACACGAGTGGTTAAACCCTCGATCTCATCTTCCAAGTCTTGTACTTCCAGAGGCAGTTCACCTCTCAACGCACGCTTCTCGTCAATACCAGAGAGCGTAGTCTGCAGTTGATAGAGTACTTTCAAACGCTCCTCAACCGGCATGTCCATAGGATCTTTCTTTGCCATAGTTTTCTTTTTTAATTCTAATTATTCTGAATTTTCTGATTACTCTGATTATTCCGACTAAAGATAATATATCGGATTGGTGCTAACCTCTGTGATAAAGGTCTTCACCCCAGGACACTCCCTCTTAATGATGTCGCGGAATATCTCACAGGTGTACTGTTCACTCTGATAATGTCCGATAACACATATCTGGAGGCGCTGCTCATAACCGAAATACTGATGATAGTGCATCTCGCCTGTGATAAAGGCGTCTGCACCTTGCTCAACGGCGTCACCTAAGAGGAAATCCCCTGCCCCGCCACAGATGGCAACACGGTGAATGGGACGGCGCAGCAATTCATTACACATCGCACACGCTACATGGAATTGTCTTTTTACCAGTTCAATAAAAGACTGCGCATCCATAGCAGATGGCAAATTGCCAATAACACCATTACCTCCCTCAATGCCTTCCACCGTCTTCTGTGCAAAGAACGTCGTATCTTTCAGTCCCAGATGCTCTGCAATCTTCCAGTTTACACCATCCAAGGCATTATCCAGATTGGTATGCATCGACACTACCACGATGTCGTGCTTAATCGCTTTAATGACACAACGCTGCACATAGTCGGCATCGCTGATCTGTTTCAGTCCACGGAACAACAGTGGATGATGACTCACAATGAGGTTACATCCTTTCGTAACGGCCTCGTCCACGATCTGTTCGTTGACATCCAGACACAATAATGCCCCTGAAACCTCCGCCTCTGTCAGTCCTACTTGCAGGCCAGCATTATCCCAACTTTCCTGTAAGGGCAGAGGCGCGAACTGTTCAAGGGCGCTCAGCACTTGCTTTATTTTCACGCTTCTAATATGTTTTACGGCGCGAAGTTACTGCTTTTTCAGCAGATAACACTCACCATACACTATTTTTTAGTGTTATTTAAAGATTTCGTCGTCGTGCTCATGACAGTAACTCGTACCGTCAAAGCAATGAGTACACAAGCGTTCTTTAGGTACACCTATCGAGTCAATAAGGTCTTCCAGCGTAGCAAACTTCACGCTGGTCAGCCCCAATCGACGGGCTATCTCGTCCACCATCCGTTGGTATTCCGGGGTGCCTGTCTTGGCATACTTTTCCAGATTCTTCTTGTCATCACCCTCCAAATCCTTGATAATACGACGGGTAATCAGTTCCATATCCGTCTTTGAGGTGGTGAAACCAATAAACGGACAGCCATAGACCAATGGCGGACAGGAGATGCGTACATGTACCTCCTTGGCTCCATTCTCGAAGAACGTACGCACATTGTCACGCAACTGGGTACCACGAACAATAGAGTCGTCGCAGAACACGATACGCTGGTCTTTCAATATAGCTGGATTAGGAATCAGTTTCATACGTGCCACCAAGTCACGACGCAGTTGGTTACCAGGTGTAAACGAGCGCGGCCATGTCGGTGTATATTTGAGGACGGCACGCTTGTATGGAATCTTCTTGCCATGAGAATAGCCTAAAGCCATACCTACTCCTGAATCAGGAATACCACAGACCATATCAGCCTCCAACTCCTTGTCGTTCTCACCTACAATACGTCCATTTCGCTCGCGTACATATTCTGTATTAACTCCTTCGTAGTCACTGGCAGGGAATCCATAGTACACCCACAGGAAAGAACATATCTGACAACGACTCAGGGGCTTCTGCATGACCTCTACCCCATCCTTCCGCAGGCGAACAATCTCACCTGGACCGATATGACGCTCTATCTGATAGTCGAGATTCGGGAAACTCGTCGTCTCACTGGAAGCGGCATAGGCTCCTTCTTTACGTCCAATAGCTATTGGAGTACGACCTAGAAAGTCACGAGCGGCAATGATACCATCCTCAGTCAGAATCAACATCGAGCAGGAACCCTGAATCCTCTTATAGACATTATTGATACCCTCCACGAAGGTATCTCCCATATTAATCAACAAAGCCACGAGTTCCGTCTGGTTGATGGTATTGGCAGACAACTCGCTAAGATGCATTCTTTGGGCAAGAAGCTCATCGGTAATCTCACGCAGATTATTGATTTTCGCCACTGTTACGACGGCATAGCGTCCCAAATGGGAGTTAACGATAATCGGTTGCGGGTCGGTATCACTAATCACACCAATACCCTGATGTCCCTTGAAACTTTCCAACTCGTCCTCGAAGCGGGAACGGAAATACTGACGTTCCAAGGAGTGGATAGAACGATGGAAGCCGCTCTCCTCATCAAAAGTCACCAGTCCAGCGCGTTTAGTACCTAAATGTGAGTTATAGTCTGTCCCGTAAAACAAGTCGTTTACGCAATCTTTTGTTGAAATAGTGCCGAAAAAGCCACCCATATTTCTTACCTTATATTATATTAATACCCTATTTAGGTCTGCAAAATTACAAAAAATCATGAATTATCTATCATCTCTTTTGATTTTTTTTGTAATTTTGTGGCGTTAATTGATTCAAGTAAATATGTCATTACGACTCCAACATACGCTGGGATGCGCTCTGGTAGGGTTTGGTGGACTGATTTACCTTGCCTTCCGCCCCACCACGATTCTCCTCTTCCATATCGCTGATGGCATGGGATTGATGCCCTTGATAGCACAGTGGAGGAGTCTGATGGCCACTTGGCAACCATCAGAGTTTTGGGTTTACTCCCTTCCTGGAGGGTTATGGGCTTCCGCCTATATCCTTCTTGTCTATGGACTCCTGGAGCGTCAGTCTACCCTACTACGCCTGACTGTTGCCAGTAGCATCCCACTGGTAGGTGTCATCTCAGAGCTGTTGCAGGGGGCTCATTGCCTTCCCGGTGTCTTCGACTGGGCAGACCTGCTATGCTATGCCGCTCCATTGGGATTATTATATATGTATGAAATCATTAAAAACAAAAGAATATGTCATGGATGGATCGCTTCAACAGTAAGCAACTAACAATCGTTATCGTATGTATCACAGCTTTCTTCATCACGATGGCTGTGTTTACAATGGTCGCAGGAAGCAGCGACGACTCAAGTTCTAAAGACCGTCATTTCGTCGTCGACGGAGACGGCTCTGACGAAGGTGGACGCAAGTATAAGTTCACTGATGAGGACCGTTCGGAAGGAGGCGGTGACAGTGTCGTTGTCAACAAACCCATCGAGGGTGACCCCTACGAGGAACTCAACGACCTGATCGGTCTTGATGAGGTAAAGGCGGAAGTGCGTTCACTTGCCAACTTCGTGAAGGTTCAGAAGCAGCGTGAGGCAAAAGGACTGAAGACTCCTAACCTCAGTTATCACCTTGTATTTACGGGCAGTCCCGGTACAGGTAAAACAACGGTGGCTCGTATCGTGGCTCGTATCTACAAAGATCTGGGTATCTTGAAGAAAGGACACCTCGTGGAGACAGACCGTTCCGGACTTATCGGACAGTATGTCGGACAGACGGCTCCCCGTGTGAATGCGATGTGTGACTCCGCCCTGAACGGTGTACTCTTCATCGACGAGGCGTATGCCATCACCCAGAGTGAGTCGGGTAACGACTATGGTGCAGAGGCTGTGGCAACACTGCTGAAACGTATGGAGGACGACCGCGACCGTCTCGTTGTTATCGTGGCTGGCTATACTAACGAGATGAAGAAATTCATCGATGCCAACCCGGGGTTGCAATCCCGTTTCAACCGCTACATCCATTTCCCCGACTATAGTTCGGACGACCTCTACAAGATTTTCCGCAAGTATCTGAAGAAGAACGAGTACACTATTACCAAGGAAGCTGCCGCCTATCTCAAGGATCGTCTCGACTATGCCGTTGAGCATAAGGACCGTAACTTCGGTAATGCCCGTTTCGTCCGTAATGTCTTCGAGAAGACTATTCAGGCACAAGCCAACCGCATTGCCAAAGCGGGCAAGGTTCCTGACAACGAATTGGTAGAGATTACTCTCGCGGATGTCAAGAATGCGATATAAAAGAACAAAAGATAACTATAAAGCCTGGGCAATTTGCCCAGGCTTTATAGTTTACTCTTACCAATTAGATAGATTGGATTTTGCTTCGATGCGGTTCTCGATATCGTCGTCGAGGGATGAGAAGAAGTCGATACCCGTGAGTTGCTCTATCTCATCAACACTGCGGACAGCATGGCGCATCGGTTGATTGCTGCCGTTATTCTCGTAGATAAAGCCGATGGCAGCAGGGTGTTTGCCTGTACGAAGGACAACCTTATAAAAAGCTTCAGGCACGGTAATACGACGATTGCGCTGACGACCAATGGTCTTGTGGGTATTACCACGAAGGACAGGACCGCAGACAATATATACACGATCATAGCGACGTGCCCATGTACGGCACAAGACCTCCAAATCGTTCCAGTCGCCCCCATTCAGTTTGGTATTCTGCGGACAGATATTCGTCATCAGGAAACTCTCCTCCTGTGCCCGTTGGTTCCATTTGTTATCACCCGATGGACACATATGTCCACGACTGTAGCCTGACTGCATATAGTCGAAGGTAGTGACAGGATTACCTTTCACATCCTCATCAGGATGGAAGGCGACACCCTTACGCTTAAAATTACCTGTGACATGATTGCCCGTGAGATACCACGAGACAGCAAGGGGAATGCGCATTGTTTCAGAATACCACGCCTTGTAGGCATAACGCTGCAAGGGAGTGACATCCTGACGAAGACGTACATCGGTCAGGTTCTTCTCTGACTCTGAGGATACTTGTTGTTCGACACGCTGTCCACAGGACTGCATACATAGCAGCATGACGGCTGCCAGGATGAGGGATAGTCTTTTCATGTCAACTGATACGGGTATAGATGTAAATAGTAAATACAAGGGTGAGCATCGTGCTACACAATGCCGCAGATGTCATGATAGCAAGGAAGGCGACAGACTGCAAAGGAGAAAAACCGCCCATCAATAAGCCACACAACAGCGATGGCATGAATACCAGTCCTACCAACAACAGTAACGACAAGGCAGGAGTGAAGGCTCGTGTGATAGCTTTCGTCAGGAAAGGACGCAACGCCTCTATTTTGGAAGCCCCGTTGCCCTTCAGATACTCCATCAGTTCAGGATGCTGCCGACGCTCCAACACATAGGTGGTGATACCTCGACGACAGACGAAGAGTGCCTCTGCCTGTAACATTGTCATCACAGGGATGAAAAACGGGGCACTGAACAGGTGACTGGCATCTATCAACAATAATACGAGGATGCCAAAAACAAAGGTTACTACCGTCATACTGATATAGATGGGAATCTTCTGCCAGCGACGTTTGCAATAGACTGATGTGGCAATGCCACTGGTCAACAGCACCCACAGGATATTTACCCAAGTCTTATCCCATAGGAACACATAGTAAAGACAGGCGGTAAGGACGATGAGGGTAATCGTTAAACGAGCTATCACAATGGATGCCATCCGCAGGAAACGACGATCCAGACGGTATAATATCAAGGCTGGTATCAGCAACAACAGGATGGCGATGACCAGTTTGGGAATGGTGATATTCATATTTGTATCTGATTTTGTAGGATTCGTGAATTAACGGCAAAGACGGTTGCCCCTCTGTTAGCCGCCTCTTGCAACAAAAGGTCGACTTCCTCCATCGTCTCGGCACTGATAGGTGCTGCAGGCTCATCGACTATCAACAGGCGCTTGTCTAACTGCAATGCATTACGGAGTAGCAGCAAATAACGCTCATCGGCAGAGAGTTCAGACCACCTACGTCCGTCAGTTGGCACCTTATACGATGCCTCACCCTTATTGACTTTCAGTCCAAACAACATCTCCGACAGGTCGGCAATGCTGTCATAGTCCTCCACGGCTGTCAGACATTGGGGCACATACGCAATCTGTCTGCGGAAATATGGAGCTGAGAGGGGTGTCAGCAGTTCACCATCAATGCTGATATGTCCGCCATCAATGGGTATCAAACCCAAAATAGCACGCAACAAGGTCGTCTTGCCAGAGCGTTCCGGACCTGTCAAACATACCAGTTGACCATCGCCTACCTCCAGGGATAGGGAGTGAATCAACGGCTCTATCGTTACATGATGCAGTTCTAACATCGTCGTATTTTGGTGCAAAGATAATAAATTCTTTAAACTTTAAACTCTAAACTCTAAACTTTTTACTACCTTTGCACCCATGAATCTATATAAGAGGCGGATGCCTGCAGAGTGGGAATATCAAAGTGCCGTGCAGTTGACAATGCCGCACGAGCATACCGACTGGGCTCCCATCCTACCTGAAATCATGAAAGTGTACGAGGAGGTGAAGCGTGAAATCAACAAGCGTGAAGCTCTGATTATCGTCGATGACATCCCTCATAACGACACTTGGACAAGGGATCATGGCTTCATCACGGTGATGGAAGAGTCAAAGGTCATTCTCCTCGATTTCAAGTTCAACGGATGGGGCGAAAAGTTTCCTGCGGAGTTGGACAATGAAATCAACCAACACCTCTATAAGCGAGGTTTAGTCAGCGGCATCTATGAGCCGCATCTCGATTTCGTCTTGGAAGGCGGCAGCATCGAGAGCGATGGCAAAGGAACGATCTTCACGACACAATGCTGTCTGATGGCTCCACATCGCAATGAGCCTCTCACTAAAGAAGAGATTGAGGAACGCTTGAAGGAATGGTTAGGTGCCAAGCGCATCATATGGTTGCAACACGGCAGTCTCATCGGTGACGACACAGATGGACATATCGACACACTGGTACGCATTGCTCCTAATGATACCATTATATATACAGGGGGCGACGAGGAACATCCCGACCTTGTGGAGATGGAACAGGAACTACAGGAGCTGCGGACAATGGAAGGTAAACCGTATCAGCTACTGAAACTGCCATTACCACTTCCTATCTATGATGGCGAAGACAGGTTGCCTGCGACCTATGCCAACTATCTGGTAATTAACGGGGCGGTATTAGTGCCTACCTATGCACAACCAGACTTGGATGCAGAAGCGATACGTATCATCGGAGAGGCTTTCCCTGACAGAGAGATGATAGGTATCGACTGTCGTGCCGTCATCCAACAACACGGAAGTCTGCATTGCTGCACGATGCAATATTATTGAATTGAAAGTTGACAATTGATAATTAAATGAAGATAGGGATTATACAACAGCACAATACGGCTGACATCACTGACAACAAGGAGAGGTTAGCCAAGAAGATTGGGGATTTGGCACAACAGGGTGCGGAACTCATCGTATTACAGGAACTGCATAATGGGCTGTATTTTTGTCAGACGGAGCATGTCAACGTGTTCGATCAGGCAGAGACCATCCCTGGTCCTTCTACGGAGTTCTTCGGAAGACTCGCCAATCAATACGGCGTGGTGATTGTCACCTCCCTCTTTGAGCGTCGTGCCACAGGACTGTATCATAATACGGCTGTTATATTGGAAAAGGACGGCACCATCGCAGGAAAGTATCGTAAGATGCACATCCCTGACGACCCTGGCTATTACGAGAAGTTCTACTTCACTCCTGGTGACATGGGCTTCCATCCCATTCAGACTTCAGTTGGTAAATTAGGTGTATTGGTATGCTGGGATCAATGGTATCCTGAGGCTGCCCGATTGATGGCTCTGGCTGGAGCAGAACTGCTCATCTACCCTACTGCTATCGGCTACGACCCCAACGATACGAAAGAAGAACAGGAACGACAGCGCATGGCCTGGCAGACCATCCAGCGTGGACATGCTGTTGCCAACGGACTGCCAGTAGTGACTGTCAACAGGGTTGGTTCAGAATACTCTGATTATTCCGAATACTCCGAAAATTCCGAGAACTCTGAGATCCCCTTCTGGGGTACTTCATTCGTTGCCGGTCCACAAGGTGAACTGCTTTACGAGGCTCCCACCGACCAAGAAGTAGCAACAGTCGTGGAAGTCGATATGCAACGCTCCGAACAGGTACGTCGCTGGTGGCCTTTCCTCAGAGACAGAAGAACAGACGCGTATGGTGATATTACCCAACGCTATTTAGAATAAAGTAGCAAACTTCAAACAAACAACCAATATGGCAAACAATTTGAGATTTCAGGTAGTAGAAGAGGCTTTTAAAAAGAGAGCCCTCGATGTTCCCGTACCTGAAGAGAGACCATCAGAGTATTTCGGTAAGTATGTCTTCAACAAACAGAAGATGTTCAGTTACCTGCCCTCTGACATCTACGAGAAGATGATTGACGTGATAGACAACGGTGCCCGTCTGGACCGCAGCATTGCCGACGCAGTGGCTGACGGTATGAAGAAATGGGCGATGGAGATGGGTGTGACTCATTATACACACTGGTTCCAACCGTTGACAGAAGGTACGGCAGAGAAGCATGATGCCTTCGTGGAACACGACGGCAAAGGTGGTATGATAGAGACGTTCAGTGGTAAACTGCTCGTCCAGCAGGAGCCCGATGCTTCGTCTTTCCCGAATGGTGGTATCCGTAATACCTTCGAGGCACGTGGCTATTCTGCATGGGACCCGACATCGCCTGTGTTTATCATCGACGACACGCTGTGTATTCCGACCATCTTCATCGCCTATACGGGTGAAGCCCTCGACTACAAGGCTCCCCTACTTCGTGCCCTGCATGCCGTAGGCAAGGCTGCCAAAGAGGTCTGCCAGTATTTCTATGACGACGTGACAAAGGTACAGGTAAACCTCGGATGGGAACAAGAGTACTTCCTCGTAGATGAAGGACTCTATTCGGCTCGTCCTGACCTGGTAATGACAGGACGTACACTGATGGGACACGAGAGTGCGAAGAACCAACAGATGGACGACCACTATTTCGGTACTATCCCCGACCGCGTTCAGGCGTTTATGAAAGACTTGGAGATACAGGCACTTGAACTTGCCATCCCCGTCAAGACACGTCATAACGAGGTGGCTCCGAATCAGTTTGAGTTAGCTCCCGTCTTCGAAGAATGTAACCTGGCTGTCGACCATAACATGCTGTTGATGTCACTGATGAAGAAGGTGGCACGCAATCACGGTTTCCGTGTGTTGCTACACGAGAAACCCTTTGACGGAATCAACGGCAGTGGTAAGCACAATAACTGGAGTTTGTCGGCAGACAATGGCGTGCTGTTGCATGCACCAGGTAAGACTCCTGAAGAAAACCTGCGCTTTGTGACGTTCATCGTAGAGACGCTGATGGCAGTCTATCGTCATAACGGACTGCTGAAAGCTTCTATCATGAGTGCCACGAATGCCCATCGCTTGGGCGGCAACGAGGCTCCTCCTGCCATCATCTCCTCTTTCTTGGGGACACAGTTGACTGAACTCCTCGACCATATCGAACAGAGTGACAAGAATGAACTGTTTAACCTGAAGGGTAAGCAGGGTATGGAGATTGACATCCCACAGATTCCTGACATCATCGTCGATAATACCGATCGTAACCGTACGTCGCCCTTCGCCTTCACAGGTAACCGCTTTGAGTTCCGTGCACCAGGTTCTACCGCCAACTGTGCGTCGGCGATGATTGCCCTGAATGCGGCAATGGCAGAGGCACTCAACTCCTTCAAGGAGCGAGTGGATAAAAAGATCTCGGAATACTCTGAAAACTCCGAGAACTCAGAAAGTACCGCCAAGATTCACGCTATCCTCGAAGTGCTGAAAGAAGATATCAAGACCTGTAAACCTGTTCGCTTCGACGGCAACGGTTATTCTGAAGAATGGGTGAAAGAGGCTGCTCAGCGTGGTCTTGACGTAGAGAAGTCATGTCCTGTCATCTTCGAACGCTATCTCGACGAGTCAAGCGTACAGATGTTTGAGAGTACGAAGGTGATGAATCATAAGGAACTGGAGGCGCGTAATGAGGTGAAATGGGAGACGTATGTCAAGACCGTACAGATAGAGGCACGTGTATTGGGCGACCTCGCCATGAACCATATCATTCCTGTCGCCACCCACTATCAGAGCCAGCTCATCAAGAACGTACAGGGCATGAAGGACATCTTCCCTCTTGAGAAGGCAGAACGTCTCTCTATCCGTAACATGAAACTCATCGAGGAGATTGCGGAGCGTACGGAGAAGATAGAGCAGTTGGTAGAGGAACTGACAGATGCCCGCAAGGTGGCTAACCGCATTGAGAACATCCACGAGCGTGCCATTGTCTACCACGACACGGTAGAGCCGCACATGGAGGCCATCCGCTATGAAGCAGACAAACTTGAACTCATCGTAGAGGACGGCTTGTGGACGTTGCCTAAATATCGTGAACTATTATTCATCAGATAATAATCAAAAAAGAAGCCTGGGCGATTGCTCAGGCTTTCTTTTTGTCATCTTACTTTTCCGTATTACTATTCTTGAACTTCACCAACTCGTCAACGATGACGTCGAAGTCATCAGTGAGGGTCAATTGGAGGTTCTTGTATTTTCCTAATGCTACCAATTGTTCTATGAAGGGATAGACGGGCATTTCCTTGGTCCAGAACTCAGTGCCGAGGAAAATCATCGGACTGGCATAACCGAAGGACAGGTAGTGGTTCTGTACGGCATCCTGGAAGATTTCCTGCATGGTGCCTGCACTACCCGGTGTGTAGATAATACCACCGAAGGCAACAGTAAGGATAAGGTCCTCGCGGATGCTGTTCTCAAAGAACTTAGCGATGTGTGTGGCAAAAGGTGCGGAAGGCTCATGACCATAGAGATAGGTAGGGATACCAAGGCTCACATAGTCGCCCTTGCGGGGGAAACGTTTCATCACCTCAAACGAGGTAGCGAGCCATCCTTCGTCCTTGAACGAAGGAGCCACCTTTAGAATCTCAACGGCTGCATCGACCTCTTGCTCAGAACGACCAGCCAGCCAAGCACCCAGATGGGTTGCCTCCATTGCACCAGGACCACCACCACTCAGCATGATGAAGCCCTGTTCTGTGAGACGCTTACTCAGAAGCACAACCTTCTTGTACATCGGGTCGGTACGCAGCAAAGCGTGTCCACCCATGATACCTAAGCAGAGACGAGAATTGTACTGCTTAAAGAATTCGTTAAGTGCCACATGGATGCCGTTATCATGCAGGGCACGAGCGAGTGATTCTTCTGCCGTCTGCGCTTGCTTACCCGTTTCTATGAAGTGCTTATACACTCTCGTGTCGTAGCAGGTCTCGAAAGTCTCCGCTTTCTGTGGGTCATAACCAGCATAGAGTTCGTCTGCAGTGTAAAGTGCGGTGCGGTTTACTTCAAACGGTACAGTTCTCAGATAGTCCATTGCTTTAGGACTAATCAAATCGTCTACAGACTGTGCGTTGACAGCCATAGCAACAAGCACCATCAGTGCCATCAAAAATGTCTTTTTCATCGTTTTCATTGTTTATTATTGGTTTTTACATTATTTCAATTTTACATTATTACATTTTCTTGACCATTCGTCCCTGTGGCTCAGCATACTCCTTACCGATATGTCCGTTGAGGTTCTTGGTGACATACTCAATAAAGATATCGTTATAGGTACGTTTCGTCTCCCACTTGATCTTACAACCCTTCAGCGTGTTGTAGAGGCCACCGTCCGTCACACAATACTTCGTCGTGGCAACAGTATAGACACGGTCGGGATTGAGCGGCTCATAGTGCTGTGTAGCGCTGTTGAGTATCTGCACGTCGCTCACACGATGCTCTTTCTCGTGGATGATGAACTTCATGCCAGACACCTGTGGGAACTGTCCGTCGGGCTGAGGCAGGAAAGCCATCAACTTATTCAGCATAGAAAGGATGGTACTACCTTTCACTTCTGCCACTACGATATAGTTGTCGTAAGGCAACAGAGAAAGAAGGTCGCCATAGGTCAAATCGCCCGCCTTCAC
The DNA here is from genome assembly GCA_902800585.1 of uncultured Prevotellaceae bacterium. Classification (GTDB taxonomy): domain Bacteria; phylum Bacteroidota; class Bacteroidia; order Bacteroidales; family Bacteroidaceae; genus Prevotella. The sequence continues at coordinate 46,009 of CADCEW010000013.1, read as the reverse complement.
CTCATTACGGATACTGCCACAGTTCAGTACGGCAATATCAGAGCCTGTCACAAAGCGGAAGGCATCCGTTACGATGTCGCCTGCATTGGTCTCAGCCACACGGTTGATCTCATTACCTTGGTCATCCGTAATACGCAAATCTACATCGCTATGACACATCAATCGGCTCGTCTGTGCGTTCAGCATGGCATTGATGCTATCCACTACTTCTGCCACGTATGCATTCTTCTCCTTCACGCTCTCGATGGGGATGAGTGAAAGCGACATCTTACCGTCAGGGGTGATGAGCAACTTACCGATATTGACAAACTTCGTACCTGTCTGTGTCACCATGATGGGCTTGCCTTCTTTGTTCAGCACTGTGTCTGCCTGAATGACAGTATGACTGTGTCCATCCAGTACAATATCGATGCCAGAGGTTTTCGCCACCATCGTATGAGAATCGGAATGACGGGCATTCTCACGCTCACCCAGATGGGAGTTTACGATGACGTAGTCGGCTCCTGCCCTTCTCGCCTCATCAGCGGCACGCTGCATGGATACAGGGATATCCTCGAACTGCAAGTCATAGATGATGCTGTCGCGCTCGTCCTTGAACGCATACGCCTCATCTTCCATCGAGGTAGGTGTGACGACACCTAAGAAGGCTATTTTCTTGTTGCCCAGACGCTTCATCACATAGGGTGCAAAAGCATTCCTACCTAAACGCACATCATAGAGGTTACAGCACACCACTGGTACAGGCACCTGACGCAGTAACTGGAACATCCGCTCCATGCCGTAGTCGAATTCATGGTTACCCAGCGTGATGGCATCATAGTCAAGTGTTCTCATGATATCCACGATGTACTGTCCCTTCGAGATGGCACCTACCGTCTGTCCCTGCACATAGTCGCCGTTCGACACGAGGAACACATCCGCTGTGTCGGCAATGGCGTCACGCAGTCCAGCCAGTTTCGCATAGCCGTCCACGGCACAGTGTACGTCGTTCTCATAGAGGATGACGATGCTTCTCTGTTTCTGACATTGGCCGTATGCCTCGCCAGCAATGCCAAGCATCACATACGCCAACAGTGAAATACCTAAAATTCTTTTCATATCTTTGGTTGATTATTAATGATTGTCTAAGGTTTCTCAAAATGCTGGTAGTCTTTCAACGTGCGCCAGTTGCCACCCCACTTGAAGCCATGCTGCATGAAGAGGCGGTAACAGAGGTCGTTCTTCGTAATCTTATATTTGAACGTCTTGCAGCGATTGACGTAGGGCTTACCCGTGGCAGGCTGGATGAGCAACGTTCCGTCTTTCTTCCTGCGGACACAGGGATTATACAGCGGATTGATGTCGATGGCGAGGCCACGTGCATGGTTCGACAGTTTCGTACTGCCTTCCACCACGCGATAGCAGTAGCACGACGTATTGTTGGCACGCATCGAAGTCTCGTCATCGTTGCCATATTCGGAGATGGGACGCATACGCTCTATAGGATATTTCGCTTTATAGAGTTCAGCGAATATCTCCTGCAAGTCTTTCGATATCTTCTTGTTGCAGACAAGGACACCCACCTGCGTCTTCCCCTCACCGTCGATATGCTTGATATGCAGCGTATCAAGGACCACACCGGCTGGCTGGGCCTGCGCTGTTAAATGAAAAAATGAAAAAATGAAAAAATGTAATACTATCTTTCTCATTTATGTTTATTGTTTCCTTACTTTCTTCTTTAACTTACCGATGGCGTTTTCAAGACTCTCCGTCGGCTCGATGATGTTATAGTCTTCCCAGAAATCCGGGTCGTCGAAATATTCCACCTTGTCATAGAAGCGGTCTTTGATGCCAAAGGAATTGCGCCCACGCGGACGTTTGGCTTCCTCTCCCTGGAACAGGCGGTCTGTCACTACCATCTCACTCACCGTCGTAAACGAAGAAGCAAATAGCCGTCGTTTCCAGTCGCAGTTGAACCGCATCTCGTTGCGTACGTAACTCATGCGCGTCACACCTTGCGCATCTGTCTCATAGACAATGGTTACAGACAGTTCTTTCGGACGGAAATGCACACCAAGCGGTTTCTTGACCAACATATAGTCGGCAGCTTTCCCCCAGTCTCTCACATCCAACTGTAACTCAGCACGTGTGAACGCCAGCGTCTGCTGATCGATAAACAGTTTTCCGTACATCAACGGGAAGGAGGTTGTAAACATGGGCTGCATGTCAATCACATATTGCAGACGGTCGTTTATCATGACAGGTACCTATACGTAATCACGGTTCTTTGCCACGTCCACCATCAAAGGCAACACAGGTCCGCCTTGTATCTTCACGCCCAACGTGTCCTTCGCCTTCATACTCATCAGTCGTCGTCCCTTCAGGATAGCCACAGCATCCCAGTTAGGATCTTTATCATAACCCGACTTATACATCTCTGTCACTGCCTCGGCTATGGAGATGAATCGTGAACCATGACGTGCCGTCTCACGATAGAAGCAGCGCACCAGTTCGGACTTCTTCGGATAGTTCTCCTCGATACGCTCTATGGCAGACTGCACTATCTTCTGCGGATTGTCAGGCGATATGATGACCTCGCTCAGTTCTACGGTACTGCTTGTCATCAGGATGCGCAGGTTCTCCGTCTGTCCCTCCATCAATGGCTGTCGGCGTGTCTTGTAACTGATATGGCTCAGTTGTACATATTTCGGCATCTGCGGTGTCTTCAACACGAAGCGCCCTTCCTCATTGGTGACTGTATGCGCCTTCCCTCCTTCTGCCGTCACACTCACGTTAGCAAGAGTGCGTCCCGTCTGACGGTCTAACACCACACCGCTTACCACTGATTGCGCCCTGGTTGTCAGCAGCACCGTCAGCAGTACCATTGTTATAAACAGTCTTGTCCTTGTCATAGTCTTGCGTCGTTAATCGGTACAAAGTTAAACAAAATAATTGAAAAGGATGCATATAATTCATAAATATTTCTTACCTTTGACTAACGTCGAAGGTAGGCTGCATCTCGGAAAAACTCAAATAAATTTGGTTTTTCGCTCGATTGAGACACTGCTGAAGAACGTCGAGCAGTTGTCGAAACTCACGGAGCAGGAAGTGAAAATGATGCCCGCCATAGAGGCTCCACTGCCCTCAGTAGAGCAGGTGAAACAGATTGTGGCACTGGCGAAGAACATCATCTTCCCCGACTTCTTCAATAAACGACAGCCCGACGAGACGATACGCTCATACTATATCGGCGTACACATGGAGGAGTTGTATGGACTGCTGGTAAAACAGATAGCCCATGGACTCCAGTTCTGTGAGGACTGCGAGCACACGACAAAGCAGCAGGTCTATGGAGCGGCCGAGAAACTGGCGTTGGAGTTCATTAACGAACTGCCAGAGATTAAGCGTTTGCTCTATACTGATGCACAGGCGATGTATGACAACGACCCTGCCGCCCCGAACTATGGTGAGGTCATCTTCTGTTATCCCGTCATGAATGCGATGACGCACTATCGTATCGCTCATAAGTTGCACGAACTGAAAGTACCTGTCATCCCCCGTATCATCACCGAGTTGGCACACTCAAAGACTGGTATCGACATCCATCCGGGAGCCACCATCGGTGAGTATTTCGCCATCGACCACGGTACAGGTGTGGTGATTGGTGAGACGTGTATTATCGGCAACCACGTGACACTCTATCAGGGTGTGACCCTCGGTGCTAAGAGTTTCAAGTACGACGAGAACGGCAATGTGCTGAACGTGCCTCGTCATCCGATTATCGAGGACAATGTAACCGTTTACTCCAACGCCTCTATCCTCGGACGTATCACCATCGGACACGACAGCGTCATCGGTGGTAACATTTGGGTAACACATGATGTCTCGCCCTTTTCTCGCATCCAACAGTCGAAAGCCGTTGAAGGTTCCTTTGACGGAGGACTTGGAATATAAAAAAAGCCTGGGCGATTGCTCAGGCTTTTTATTTATTTAAACTCTTCCTTGGGAACTTCCACAGCGCCCTCTTCTGCAGTTACTGAGCGCATATTATCCGCTACCTTTACCAAATCGAAGGAGGCAAGTTGAGAACCGTCGTAAGCATCGTCAAGATAACCACGGAAGTGTGAGGTTCGACCTACATCATAAATCTCATAGTCACGAATCACAACCTCATAGTTGTCATCATAATAAATATAGATTTTTTGGTTCTTGACCCTCCAGTCGAAGTCATAACGGGTATAACGTCTCGTCTCACGGTTACGGTCTATCTGATAGCCTGTGCCACCTTTAGAAAACTCACCGTTCTGATAGAAATATATCTCCGTATCGTAGACATCTCCTACTAAACCATAGCGGTCGTAATAATAATCACCGACAATCGTGCCAGACCATAAACCGTCAAGGTCCCAAGCCAGCATCGTATCCTTGTCACAACTCGTCAAAGTTGTCATCATCAGCGCACCCATGAGCGCCATCATTGTGTTGGTATAAAACTTCTTCATAATCGTACAATTTTAATATTTCTGGTGCAAAGGTACGGAAAAAATCCCGTACCTGCAAGATGAAACACCTATTATTGTGTAGGGGTTTTCCTATTCTTCCACTTCCTCCACTACTTCCGCTTCCTCTTTTTTCTTGCCAAACTCAGGGTCAATCTTCAGGAATGCCGTGACAATATAGGTCAATGAGCAAGCGGCTATCACGATAAGGAAGAAGGTCTGATAACCCACAGCCTCCTGCAAAGCGCCTGCAAACAGTCCCGGTATCATCATTGAGAGTGCCATGAAAGCGGTACAGAGCGCATAATGACTCGTCTTATGCTCACCCTGACTATAATATATAAGGTATAGCATATAGGCAGAGAAGCCGAAACCATAACCGAACTGCTCGATAAACACACAGACATTAATCACCAACAGATCGGAGGGCATAACGTACGACAGGTAGACATATACCAGGTCGGGCAACGTGATGGCAAGCACCATCGGCCACAACCAACGTTTCAGTCCGTCACGTGCAGCAGCGAAACCACCAAGGATACCTCCTAATGTCAGTCCGATAACACCTACCGTTCCCTGTACGAGTCCGTATTCACCATCCGACAATCCCAGACCTCCGTTATGGGTAGCGTCGACAAGGAAAAGTGCAGAAACCTTGGCAAGCAAACCTTCTGGCATACGATAGAACAGCATAAAACATATGCCTGCCCATACTTGAGGCTTTTGAAAGAATGTGACCAGCGTCTTCCAAAACTCATTGATAATATTACGAGCGGTCTTCTTTTCCTTCTCTCCATCCTCTTTCGGCTTCGGCAACGCCCAGTGATGATAGAGCCACAAGCCTATAAAGAGTCCAGCCATCAAGTAGAATACAAGACTCCAAGAATAACGGATATTACGGGTCATCACCTGCAAAGCGCCTGCCAGTCCTACAAGAAGTCCTGACGAGAAGATGGTAGCAATGCGATAGAACGTGCTGCGGATACCTACAAAGTATGCCTGCTCATGTTGGTCGAGTCCCAACATATAGAATCCATCGGCTGCAATATCATGGGTGGCACTGCTGAATGCCATCAACCAAAAGAAACACAAGGAACCTTGTAACCACCAAGGTCCCGGGATGGTAAAAGCGACACCACCCAAAGCTGCAGCTATCAATATCTGCATGGAGACAATCCACCAGCGTTTGGAGCGCAACATATCCACAAAGGGACTCCACAGAGGTTTGATGACCCATGGTAAATAGAGCCACGAAGTATACAGGGTAATATCGGTATTCGACAAACCCAAACGCTTGTACATGATGAGCGAAATGGTCATCACAGCCACATAGGGAACACCCTCGGCAAAGTAAAGTGTGGGAACCCAAGCCCACGGAGTTCTTTTATTCATCAGTAAATCTTCTTAATTTCTGCCCCACGATAGTAGTGCAGCAATATTTCATCATATTTATAACCTTTCTGTCCCATGACGGCAGCACCAATCTGACAGAGTCCGACGCCATGTCCCCATCCTTTTCCGTGCAGACGGAAACCTGTAGCAGTCTTCTCTACGTCGAAGGCTGAACTATACAGATGACTCTCACTCAGTGCACGACGTATCTCCAGTTCCTTACCAATCGTCAGAGTCTTTTTCGTTCCTACTATCTTCAGTTTCCAGATACGTCCGCTCTTGCCTCGCTCCAACGGAATAAGGTCGGTAATGGTGCCGAAATCGTCCTTCAGTTTCTCATTGACAAGCCGGGAAAGATCGTCCACCGTATATTCTACTGTCCAACGATAGAAGTCGTTAGTCTCCAAGTCATAATCGTTCAAAACCTGCGAGAGTACTTCCTTTTCGTCGGTATTACAGAAGGGATCCTCTACGGAAATCAGATAAGGCTTGGGCGTGTCTTCCCAACAATACTGAAACTCCTCCGTTATACCGCCACAGCATTTTGAGAAACGTGCATCGCATATCTCGTCACCATAACACAAGATACGACCACGAGTAGCTTTTAGAGCCTGCTCTACCGCCTTGCTGGTCTGCTTGGTAATACCCTGATAACGCTGACAATGGTCGTCGGCACAGACATCAAAAATAGTATGATCCTCACGGTCGTACCAACGGATAATCTCGTCGTCTTTCTTGATGAAGGAGAAGAAACCATCACGTTTCTCCACATTCTCCTCTCTCCTCTTCATCTGTGCAAGAAGCCATGAACGACTGATAACGGCATGTGCTTTCAACAATTCCAGTCCTGCCGTCGCTTTCATCTCACTGCTAATAACACTCGCCAGATACTGTTCGACAGGAAGTTGGTTAATAGCGGTAATCTTATCTGCCTCCACTACCAGACGTAATGTACCGAGGAACACTTGTGTCTCCTTACGCTCCCAATGGAAATTCACACCAATGGTCACGTCACGCAGGGAGAAAGAGGCTGACGGCGACTGAGGGGTGAAGGTCAGTTCACGATACTGAATACCACGCCACAGGATACCTCCCTCTGAGAACTCCACCGTTTGTTCGCCTTCAATCATTTCACCTTTCGCCATATACGGTGCATTGAGGGCAAACTGTATCTTCTGTCCACTGACAATTCCGACCTTTACATCAGGTTGTTTCGTCGTGACTGACGAGGAATTAGAGGCCAGTGTATTATTCCTGAGTTTGGTCATCACCTCCTGCACCTGCTCCGAAGTGAGCGACACTTCCTGATAGATACCCAAAGCAACCTCAGGGGTAATCTTACGGAAGTCCTCTTCTCTGGGCGTAATGATAAGTCCACCCATGTCAACGGCACCAGGACTGATGATAAATTGTGCCTGACCCTCTTGTGTATAACAGTCAGGACGATGTTTCTTTCTCGGCAACACCACACTCAGCGTAGCCTCTCCTTGTCGCCATGCAATGATATTCATCATAGGTTCTGTCTCATCCTCCCGTTGAGGCAGACAAGCATAGAGACGCTTGAAGAGTTGTTCACCCTCCTCCATCGTATGACTGCGGATAAGGAAAGCGGCAGCAGGATAGTCTGTAATATGCCAGATACCGACTTCCTCGTCTGTCTTTACCACTTCCACCAGATTACGACTCAATCGCTTCCAGGTCTGTTGCAAAGGAAGAACACCCGAACTGACTGCTTGTAGGTGAGCATGGTCAGGAGCCGAAGCACCACACTTCGGACCGTTATATAAGATGGTAAGTGCTGTATTTTTCTCTAATAAACGAAGGATCTCTCCGTACATCGGAAGGACGGCCTGCGGCTGATGCTTCAGGGTAGGCAGCGTGAAATGTACAGGCAGGATGGGGAACGGATTCACCAACAACTCATACTCCTCGTCTATCACACGGTGTATCTGTTCCTTTGGACGGTTTTCCGCACAAAGGAAACACGGACGTTCCGCTAGTGAACGGGCATCAATTTTCGCACCTGTCGAACGGATACGGGCAGGATTCCATTGCACTGTGAGTGTCATCCCCTCGCCTACCAATTCGCGTGTCTCCACTTGATTCAGGTCACGGTAACGCTGGCGCACCTCTTCCCATGTCTTCAACTGACGATCAAAGAAACGCATCAGTGGAGAGAGAGACTTGGTTTTATCCTTTTGTTGATTCATGTCCTGACGTGCCTTAACCTCCATCGTACGCAGACGGTCCTTATAAAGATTATTGGCATTGATTTTCTCCACTGACAGTGCAGCATCAGAATTACCACCCCAGCGACGACACAGATAGAGTTCTGTGAAGATCCTACCAATACGGAAACGACGTGAGAAGATCAGGCCAAGGGCATAATCCTCACCATATGACGTATTCGGGAAGCCGATACTACGCAAGACAGGGGTAAAGAAAGCACGCGGAGCACCTAATCCATTGATGCGTAATGCATTATTAGGACCATTCTCGTCTGTCCATTCCTGATGAGCGATGAGTCCTGGCGGCAAAGTATTCAAGTCAAAGTCGCACATCCTATAAGAGCCAACGATCATGGCAGCTTTCTGTTTGTAGAAAGCATCCACGATAGTTTGCAGCGTCTTGGGCGACGAATAGAGGTCATCGGAGTCCAATTGTATGGCAAAACGCCCACAATACGGACTGTTAATCGCCTCGTTCCAACAGCCTCCAATGCCAAAGTCTGTGCGTTCAGGGGTAATGACATGCAACCTGTCCTGTTTATCGTCATGATATAACAACAGGTTTGATAGGATTTTCCCTGTGCCGTCGGTGGAATGGTTATCCACCACGATTACATTATACTTGAAGTTTGCTTTCTGAGAAAGGGCACTTTCCACAGCATCCTTGATTGTCTTCTCACGGTTGAAGACAGGAATCACGACGGATGCCTCCACCTCAAACTCCTGTTCTCCGAAGTCTACATCCTGATATTGGGTGGTATCCACCAAAGCACCAATCTGACGGAGATGGGCGGTACAGGCCTTCTCCATCTCTATCTGCACTTCCCTATTGGCAGGATTCACATAGTCAAACTGTTTCTCACCAGAGGCACGCAAGTCGGTTGCTTCTTCTGTATACAGATATTCATTCAGATGAAACAAAGTTCCTTCTCTGCTCAAAAACAGACGGAAATCATAGAAACCTGCCCATTGATAGTCGCGCTCTCTATCTGTCGTAGCGTACTTATGTAACAAAGAGGTACGTATCAGTAACAGACTTCCGAAATCGAAGTCGTCACGCAACGAACCATCCTGATAGTCGATGACAGGATGCGCCTTCCGACTCCCTTGTTCCATCTGCCAACGGTCACTATATACCATCGCTGCCTTGGCGTCTTCTGCTGTCCAAAGCATACGTTCCAAAGCAGTCTCACCAATGGTAATCGGTGTGGATTTCATTCTCAGCAACACATAGGGAGCCACTGCATGTTCTGCCACACGCATTACAAAGTCACTACTTTGGATGCGGTCTACCGTTACTACCGTACAGTCTTGTGGGATATCGAACAATGCTTCACTGGTCAACAGAAAGATATGTCTGACGGCAATGCTTCTTCGTAACAGGGTAACAGTAGCTGAAATCTCAGCCACTGACTGACAGGCAAGGAAGCAGTCTATTTCTTGTCTCATGATGTCTTTTTTTGTATTTTAGGCACAAAGATACGAATAAAATTGATAATTGATAATTGAAAAATGAAAATTATTTGGTTTTTCGCTCACTTTACACTAACTTTGCACACATGAATGGAAAAAAGAGACTATTGGGAATGACTCTGACGGAACTGAAAAGTGTTGTCAGTGAATTAGGGATGTCTGCCTTTACAGCCAAGCAGATAGCCCAGTGGCTCTATGAGAAACATGTACGGAACATCGATGAGATGACGAATCTCTCGAAACAGAACCGTCAGCGTCTTGCAGAAGGATATGAGGTGGGACTGATGGAGCCTATGGACTGTCAGCGCAGCAAGGACGGCACTGTGAAGTATCTCTTCCCAGTAAAATGTTCAGAATACTCTGATTATTCTGATTACTCTGATTACTCTGATAAGTTCGTCGAGACCGTCTATATCCCAGATGGTGACAGAGCTACTATCTGCATCTCTTGCCAAGTGGGCTGTAAGATGAACTGTCTGTTCTGTCAAACGGGCAAACAAGGATGGCAAGGCAACCTCACAGCAGCGGATATCCTGAATCAGATATATGCACTGCCTAAAGCAGAAACGCTCACCAACATCGTGTTCATGGGACAAGGTGAACCGATGGATAACCTCGATGCTGTCCTGCGCGTCTGTGAGATTATGACTGCGGAATGGGGGTATCAATGGAGTCCTAAGCGTATTACCGTCAGTTCGGTGGGTGTACGGGGAAAACTGAAACGCTTCTTGGATGAGAGCGACTGTCATGTTGCTATCTCCATGCACTCCCCTATCCACGAACAACGACAACAACTAATGCCTGCCGAGAAGGCAATGCCACTTTTAGAGACTGTAGCACTGCTCAAGGAATATGATTTCACCCACCAACGCAGATGTTCGTTTGAGTATATCTGTTTCGGAGGACTCAACGACTCCCCTGTCTATGGACGTGAGATTGCTAAACTACTCAACGGATTGGAGTGTCGTGTCAACCTCATCCGCTTCCACAAGATACCCGACGTCGACCTTCCTTCCTCTGACGAGAAACGCATGGAGGCATTACGTGACTACCTGACACATCATGGTATCACGACGACTATCCGTGCCAGTCGTGGACAGGACATCTTCGCCGCCTGCGGCCTGCTAAGCACAGCGAAGCAGTCCCAGTCACCCCATCAATCCCATTAAGCCCATTAAACCCATCAACCCTATAATAATTATGGAACAAGACAAAAAGATTCGTGTGGCAATCACACAAGGAGATACCAACGGTGTCGGTTGTGAGGTCATCCTCAAGACTTTCGCCGATCCTGCTATGTTTGAGATTTGTACCCCTATTGTCTATGGTTCACCCAAGGTTATTGCTTATCACAAGAAGGCATTGAACATCGACACGAACTACAGCATCATCAATCGTGTGGAAGAGGCTCGTGACGGCAGACTGAACGTCCTTACTTGTTTCGACGAGGAAGTGAAGATTGAACTCGGACAGCCTTCTGAGGAGGCAGGAAAGGCTGCCTTCAAGGCTCTCGACCGTGCCATGGCAGACTATCAGGCAGGACTGTATGACGTATTGGTGACTGCACCTATTAACAAGGCGACTATCCAAAGCCCTAACTTCCATTTTCCTGGTCATACAGAGTATATCGAGAGCAAGACTGGTAACGGTGATAAGGCACTGATGATTCTGATGAACGAGAACCTGCGGGTAGCATTGGTCACCACGCATCTCCCCATTAAGGACATCTCCAAGGCCATTACCAAAGAGGCAATCATCGAGAAGGCTGTCATCTTCCAGAAGAGTCTGAAACGCGACTTCCGCATCTCCAGCCCACGTATTGCTGTCCTCTCGTTGAATCCCCATGCAGGTGACAACGGATTATTGGGTACGGAAGAGAAAGAAGTCATCGTTCCTGCCATCGAGGAATTAGAGAAACAGGGTGTTCAGGCTTTCGGTCCCTATGCCGCTGACGGTTTCTTCGGTAGTAATACTTATGACTATTTCGACGGTGTACTGGCTATGTATCACGACCAAGGACTGGCTCCCTTCAAGACCATCGCCCTCGATAGCGGCGTGAATTACACAGCAGGTCTCCCAATCATCCGCACTTCGCCCGATCATGGGACGGCATACGACATTGCAGGACAGGGCAAAGCCGACGAGAATTCCTTCCGTCAGGCTATCTATACTGCCATCGATGTTTTCCGCAATCGCCAGAATTATGACGAGCCATTGCAGAATCCGTTACCCAAACTCTTCCACGAAAAACGGGACGACAGTGAGAAGGTACGCTTCGCTATCCCTAAGGCGAAAGACCTGTTCAAGAAGGAAGAGAAAATGCCTGAAGAGGAGTAGACTGACAGCTAGAAATATAAATTTCTGCCAAAAGTGTGTCATTATGTCAGTTTTTCTTCGTAACTTTGCAGCCTGAATGAGAAATTCGGAATTACAGAGCATCAAACAGCGGTACAATATCGTAGGTAACTGCGAGGGATTGAACCATGCGTTAGACGTCGCCTTACAGGTGGCGCCGACGGATTTAAGTGTGCTCATAGTAGGAGAAAGCGGTGTTGGTAAGGAGATTATTCCTCGTGTCATTCACGACAACTCTCCCCGTAAACGCGAGAAGTATTTCGCCATCAACTGCGGTTCTATTCCTGAAGGTACTATTGACAGTGAGTTGTTCGGACACGTAAAGGGTTCTTTTACAGGAGCCATCAATGATTCTCCCGGCTATTTCGGTGTCGCCAACAAAGGAACGCTGTTCCTTGACGAAGTAGGTGAACTGCCTCTTGCCACACAAGCACGGCTGTTGCGTGTGTTGGAAACTGGAGAGTATATCCCTGTAGGAGCCACAGAGGTACGTAAGACGGATGTCCGTATAGTGGCTGCGACGAATGTCAATATCCGTCAGGCTATCAGTGAAGGACGCTTCCGCGAAGACCTTTATTACCGACTGAATTCTATTCCCATTCAGATTCCGCCTCTTCGTGACCGTGGTGAGGACATCGTATTGTTGTTCCGTCTCTTTGCCATGCAGATGGCTGAGAAGTATCACATGGATAAGATTGTGCTGACTGAGGAGGCAAAGCAGATGATTATGCGTTACAAGTGGCCTGGTAATGTGCGCCAGTTGAAGAACATCACGGAGCAGATATCTATCCTCTCCACAGAGCGACTGATTACGCCTGAGATTCTTGCCCGCTTCATTCCGCAGGATCAGGAGACAACCCAGCTTGCCACCATTCATAGTGATGGTGACCATTCTTTTGAGAATGAGCGTGAAATACTCTATAAGATTCTCTTTGAATTGCGCAGCAATGTCAATGACATGCGCCGTGAGATGAGTAACCTGAAGAAACAGATAGAGGACGTGCAGACGACACCGACTACTGCCATCCCAACGACCCAGTTATCACCCATCCAGCCTATTCAGCCCATCCAACCCATCCCCTCTTCCATGGAAGATGCCATTGCAGAGGAATATGTGGAACCTGTCAGAGAACCTGAGAACCTCAACCTTGACGCATGGAGCAGACAGGCTTTGGAAAAGGCACTGGAACGTAATGGAGGTAACCGCAAGAAAGCGGCACAAGAGTTGGGCATTAGCGACCGTACCCTTTATCGCAGACTGAAACAATATGGACTGGACAAGTAAGACGACATATAAGCTATTAGCCTTTAGCTGTTGGCTGTTGGCTGTCAGCGCCTGTTCCGTAAGTTATAAATTCAACGGAGCAAGCATCGATTATTCCAAGACAAAGACCATACAAATCAACGACTTCCCTATCCGTTCCAGTTATGTATGGGGACCCATGGGACCGATGTTCAATAACCAGTTGAAAGACCATTTTGCCAATCACACCAAACTGGAACTGGTTAAACGGAACGGTGACTTGAAGATAGAGGGTGAGATAACACAATATCAACAGCGTAACAAGTCGGTATCGGCTGAGGGTTATTCTGCACAGACAGAACTCTCGATGACCGTCAATGTACGCTTCACCAATAATACCAACCACAACGAGGACTTCGAACGGCAATTTACGGCAACATCCGTCTATGAGACAACACAGTCACTCAACTCCGTACAAGAGGAACTCGTGGGACAGATGATTAACGATATCTGTGACCAGATATTTAATGCTACTGTGGCAAATTGGTAAAAAGGAGAAAATAGTAAGATGGAGATAACAGAACTGATCAACCACCCAGAGCGAATGGATCGCGACAGCTTGTATGAGTTGCGCTCTATGCTGGCGTTGTATCCGTACTTCCAGACGGCACGGTTGCTGATGCTCCAGAACCTCTATTTGCTCCACGACCCAACCTTCGATGAGGAACTGCGTCGTGCAGCCGTCTATATCACCGACCGCAAGGCACTCTTCAATCTTGTAGAGGCTGCCCACTATCGTCTTCAGAACACTCAGAACACTCCGAGTAATCAGAATACTCAGAATGACTCTTCCCGCACGATGTCGCTCATTGACACTTTCCTCGATTCCATTCCAGAGGAGAATACGACAGACGAGGAAAAGAAGAAACGACGCCCTACTCCAGCCGACGCTACCGTCGACTATGTCGCCTACCTGTTGGAGAACGAGATTACAGGCGGTCTGTTGAGTGAAGGACCACAGATGCATGGACAGGACCTGATCGACCACTTCCTCGAGGAAGAGAAAGGACGCATCCTACTCCATGAGATCCAAGACGAGGAACCGACAGATACATCTGTCGTTGAAGCAGAAGAAGAGCCTGCCGAAGAGGAATACTTCACAGAGACGCTGGCACGTATCTATATCAAACAAGGACGCTACCAAAAGGCACTTGACATCATCCAACGGCTTAGCAGCAGTTATCCTGAGAAGAACGCATACTTTGCCGACCAGATACGTTTCTTAGAGAAATTAATAATAAACAGCAAGAAAAATTCAAAATTAAATAATTAAAAATTAAAATCATGTACACATTATTTGTAATTCTTATCGTGATTGCAGCCGTACTGATGATCGGTATCGTGCTGATTCAAGAGTCAAAAGGCGGTGGTCTGTCTTCCAGCTTCGCCTCCTACAACCAGATTGGCGGTGTCCGCAAGACTACTGACTTCGTAGAGAAGGCAACATGGGGACTTGCTATCGCTATGGTACTCTTCAGTGTTATATGCGCTTGGGTAGCACCCGTAGCCACTACCGACAGTTCTGTGATGGAGAACTATCAGGCACCTGCCACCAATCCTAACAACCTGCCCGGCTTTGGAGCCAGTCAGACAAAGGATGGTGCTGCTCCTGCTACTCCTGCTACTCCTGCTGCACCTGCTGATGACAAGGCTCCTGCAGATGCTCCTAAGGCACCAGCACAGCCTGCGAAGTAAAGATTTTCAGCAAAAAGGTACGTGATTTGTTTGGCAATATCAAATAAATCACGTACCTTTGATGTAGCCATCTAAGGTACTCCCGTTTGAAAAAACAAAAAAAACTTTGGTTTTTATTTGGTTTTTTGCTCACTTATTCGTACCTTTGCAACCGCTTTTCGAAAGAATAGCGCACGATGGTGCCCGTAGTTCAGTTGGTTAGAGCGTCAGATTGTGGTTCTGAATGTCGACGGTTCGAGTCCGTCCGGGCACCCCAAAGGAGACATCGCCGAAAGGCAATGTCTTTTTTTATGAGTAGCACGTATGTGATATAAAATAAAAAAGGAATGACAGCAAAGGAAATCATACAATACATGGAGTCGCAACGCGACGAGAAACAGCGACGCATACTCATGGGGTTCTTTAAGACAGGACCTGGCGAGTATGGCGAGGGCGATGAGTTCCTTGGACTGAAAGTGCCACAGACACGCGAGGTCGTCAAGTCAGTACCTAAGGATTTCCCGTTGAGTGAAGTGCCTGAGTTGCTGATGAACCGCTGGCATGAGGTGCGTCTCTGTGGATTACTGATACTCGTGGAGAAGTTCGAGAAGTTGGCAACAAAACGATTCGAGAACGACAAGACTGCCATCAAAGGGCGCGACGAGATCCTGACGATGTATCTCCAATATGCTGAACAGGCAAATAACTGGGACTTGGTAGACCTCTCCGTCCATAAGATTCTGGGACATTGGCTGCTGTTGCCGACAGCGTTAGGCGACAAAGACTATAAGATAAAGGTGCTTGACGAACTGGCTCAAAGTCCTTGTTTGTGGAAGCAGCGTATGAGTATGGTCTGCTCATGGAAGACTTCACAGATGGGTGATCCTTCATGGTGCCTGCGCTATGCAGAGATTCATCTGCACCATCCGCACGACTTGATGCACAAGGCTGTCGGCTGGATGCTTCGCGAAATGGGAAAGCGTGTCTCCATCGACCTCCTTCGCGACTTCCTCCATCAGCATGCCCATGAGATGCCACGCACTATGCTCCGCTATGCCATTGAGAAAATGCCGGAACAGGAACGACAATATTGGATGAACCCCCTTAACTGCACCCTATAAGTTGGACTACATTTCTGTATAATCATCCATATCACTTTTGGATGTTTATACACCCCCATTTATCGGAGTATCTTCTATCACTTGTTCCAGTATCTGTTTAGGGGGTATAGTAGCCTTTACTTACATCGTTAGTAGCCTTTAATTACAACGTTAGAAGGCTTTAGCACAAGTGATAGAAGATACTCCGATAAATGAGCATTGAGAAATCAACGTGTTTTTGAGGTAAAAGTGGCTTACAAACGATGCGTTTGAACGTTACATTCACTCCGTTTGGAGCGTTCAAACTTCGCAAACATCTTATTCGGGGGTAATGTACTAAATAAGCAGACACCATTGATGCAATTTCGCCATCAGATACCTTTTACTTTAGTCTTATAGTTCACGATTAAAGGTTTAGAGTAAAAGAAGGTTGAAGAATAAAAAGTTGCTCCTTTTCTTGCCGATATCGGCAAATTTTAGTATCTTTGCAACGATAATGAAAGATAAAACTTGCCGATAAAAGAATAATGAAGTATATTTCTGTCAGTCAATATGCCGAGAAATATGGTGTCTCGGAGCGTACAGCACGAAACTATTGTGCTAATGGAAAGATTGAAGGCGCTTTCTTGACAGGGAAGACTTGGAATATTCCAGAAGATGCCTTGCTGCCTCATCGTAGTACGGCTTCTACTCATACTTTACCATTGTTACAGGTATTACGCGAGCAGAAAGCATCGAAGATGAAAGGCAACATCTACCATCGTACGCAAATCGACCTGACCTATAATTCCAACCATATTGAAGGAAGTCGTCTGACTCATGACCAGACACGCTACATCTTCGAGACAAATACCATCGGCATTACAGACAATGCCGTTAATGTGGATGATATTCTTGAAACCATCAATCACTTCCGCTGTATTGACTATATCATCGACCATACGGAAGAAAAGCTGACAGAGGAGTTCATCAAACAGTTACATGCCCTGTTGAAAGCTGGTACTTCTGATAGTCGCAAGGATTGGTTTGCCGTAGGAGATTACAAGCGACTACCTAACGAGGTCGGAGGTATGGATACCTGTCCACCTATAGACGTCCATCGTCAGATGAAAACGCTTCTCAGTGAATATAACCACATCAATAAGAAGTCCTTCGAGGACATCCTAGACTTTCATGTGCGCTTTGAACAGATACATCCTTTTCAAGATGGAAACGGACGAGTTGGTCGCTTGTTGATGTTCAAGGAGTGTATGGCAAACGGACACGTTCCTTTTATTATTTCTGATGAACTCAAGATGTTCTATTATCGTGGACTTCGTGAGTGGGAACACGTTAAAGGATATCTCACAGATACTTGTCTTACAGCGCAAGACCAGTTTAAGGAACTGATAGACCATTTCGGGGTGAAATATGAATAATAGGGTTTCTATTTTAAGTTTCATTTTAATATTTCTGCTGATGATGAATTCATGTAACGGAAAGGCTACGCCACAGACAAAGGATGTTGTCGTGCGACCTGCTACACAGGCTAACCGCTTCTATACAGGCGATGCCAGGGAGTTAAGCGAGGAGGTTGACAGTTTTCTGGCACTGCATAAGGGTACTATATATAATAATGTGGCAGCCATCATCGTGCCCCATGCTGGTTATTATTTCTCTGGCAATGTGGCAGCATCCGCCTATATGACGATTCCTACCAACAAGCCATACAAACGGATATTCCTATTAGGACCGAGTCACCACGAATGGCTCGACGGAGCATCTGTAAACACGGAGGCAGACTATTACGCCACACCGTTGGGAAATATAAAGGTGGACCATGAGACATGTATTGAACTGACGAAGAAAGACAGCGTGTTCTCTTATCAAGCAAAGGCGCATGATAGGGAACATTGTCTGGAAGTGCAACTACCTTTCCTACAGCGCAGGTTTGAAGAAGTGCCTCCTATTGTCCCCATCATCATCTCCACCAACGACTTTCAGAAGTTGAAGCGGATGGCAGAAGTGCTGAAATCCTATTTCACAGACGAGAATCTCTTCGTCATCAGCAGCGACTTCTCACACTATCCGTCGTATGAGGATGCCTGTGAGGTGGATGCCAAGACGGGTAAAGCCATTGAAACAGGTGATGTGGAACAGTTCATTGCCACCATCGAAGCAAATGCACGTAGTGGAAAACATAATCTGGCAACGAGTGCCTGTGGTGAATTTCCCATTATTACGCTGATGCTGATGCTTGACGGACAATACGATATCAAGCACCTGATGTACCAGAACTCTGGCGATATTGACAACCACGACCATAGTCGTGTGGTAGGTTATCACTCCTTTGCCTTCCTTCGCAAAGAAGCAGGTTTCACCCTTACAGATGCAGACAAGAAGCAACTGAAGGAGATTGCCCTCAATAGCATCAAAGATTCTCTCAATGGCAAAGGAATAACGCATCCAATTGTCAATTCTCAATTGTCTAATCGTATCTTTAGCACGCTTATACCTTTAGGTGGAAGAATTCTCAATTCAAAATGCGGTGCTTTCGTCTCTCTCCACAAACACGGTCATCTTCGTGGTTGTATCGGACATTTCGGAGAAGATGTGCCTTTGTATGAGATAGTGGCAGAGATGGCTCGTGCTGCTGCTTTCGAAGATCCACGCTTCACACCTGTACGTCGTGAGGAATTAAATGATATCGATATTGAGATTTCCGTACTCACCCCCATGCGTCGCATCCAAAGTCTCGATGAGTTTGAGTTGCATCGTCATGGTATCTATATCCGCAAGGGTTATCGCAGCGGAACTTTCCTGCCACAAGTTGCCGATGAGGTGAACTGGACGAAGGAAGAGTTTGTAGGGCATTGCTCGCAAGACAAAGCTGGACTTGGTTGGGATGGCTGGAAGGATGCCGAACTGTATGTCTATGAAGCGATCGTGTTTTAAGTGAAAAGTGAATAATAACGAGTGTAGGTATTATTGGAAGTTGGAGGATGGAAAGCTGGAATGCCTGCTCTGTCCGCATCATTGTCATATTGCTGATGGCAAGACGGGTATTTGTCACAGTCGTTGCAACCACAATGGTGTACTCGTCAGTGAAGTATATGCCAAGCCTTGCGCCCTTGCCATCGACCCGATAGAGAAAAAACCGCTCTATCATTTTCATCCTGGTACTACGTGTCTCTCCATTGCTTGTACAGGTTGTAATTTCCGTTGTCTGAACTGTCAGAACTACGACATCTCGCAGGCATCACCTGAACAAGTCGACCACTATCACCTCACACCAGAAGAAATCGTCGTGCTCTGCCAGAAACACCAATGTCCAGGCATCGCCTATACTTACACAGAACCGCTTACCTATCTCGAATATATCACAGACACAGCACGACTGGCACACGAAGCTGGTCTTTGGAATATCCTTGTCACAGCAGGCTATGTCTGTCAGGAACCATTAAAAGAACTGTTGCCTTATCTCGATGCTGCCAACATCGACTTGAAGTCGTTCAGTGATGATATTTACAAAAAAGTTAGTGGCGGGCATCTTCAACCTGTGCTTGACACCATCCTCGCTATGAAGGATGCTGGCGTGTGGATAGAACTCACGAATCTTGTGATTCCTGGCATCAATGACGATATGGATATGATTCGGAAGATGTGTCGTTGGCTTAAAGACAATAACCTTGCCAAAGCACCACTTCATTTCAGTCGTTTCTTCCCTCGCTACAAGATGCAAGACATCCCTCCAACTCCCCTTCAGACATTACAATCAGCCAAACAGGTCGCAGAGGAAGAAGGCATCAGATTTGTTTATCTGGGAAATGTATAGCTTCATTTAGAAATAATTCTATTAATATTAAGTCAATATGATACAAAGACCTTCATCAGAACGAGTATTCAGCATCTTTAAGGAACTAAATGCCATTCCACGTCCCTCCCATCACGAAGAGCGCATTGTCGACTATCTGTGTCAATTTGCAGAACGATTACATCTGGAATATGAACGGGACGCAGAGAACTGTATCGTGATTCGCAAGGCAGCAACACCTGGTCATGAGGGAGCAGAACCTGTCGTATTACTCAACCACATGGATATGGTATGTGTGGGAACGAACGACCCATTGAACGACCCTGTCGTTGCCTATACTGAGAATGGATGGATGAAGGCCAAAGGTACATCGTTAGATGCAGACAACGGTATTGGATTATCAATGTCACTTGCCGTATTGGAAGATGACAGTATCGTACACGGTCCGATGGAGGTGATGGCAACAACCAACGAGGAAGACGGTATGTCGGGAGCCTCACAACTCTCGAAAGACTTTCTGAAGGGGCGTAAGGTCATTAATCTTGACTCGGAGGACTATAGCACCATCACCATTGGGGCTGCTGGTGCTATCCTCCAAGAACATCGTATTCCTATCCATCGTCAACCTGCTCCTGGAGGCAAGCGACGCTGGTATCGCATCTCCTTCGAGGGAGGACTGGGTGGTCACTCAGGCGTAGACATCAATAAAGGAAGAATAAGTGCCGTCGTACTGACATGGGCCATCCTTGCCGCCATTTATAATGAGTATGACTTTGACTTAGCCTCCTTGCAAGTTGGCGGGGCAAACGCCTCTATCGCCTCCTCTGCAGAGATCATCATCTGTGTACCTTCTGGCGAGACTGCTGAATATGTCAAGGCACAACAGGAGATGATGAATGAGTGGATCAAGGAAGAATATAAGAACGATGCAGGGATGCACTGTACTATCACCAAATGCGACCCCCTGCCAACTGTCATTAACAAGGAGGCAACAGAGGCTTTGCTGACGTGTTTGGAACAGATTCCACAGGGAGTCGTGAAAATGAGTGAGACGATGAAGGACACGGTAGAGACCTCAAATAACGTTGGACGCATCATCACGGAAGACGATTCTATCATGGTGACAACCCATACCCGTAGTTTCATCGATGCTGACATGAAAGCATTAGGTGACGATATTGCATCGGTATTTGCTTCCTGCGGTGGTAACTCCAAAACTATCATGGAGGCTCCTGCATGGCAAGAGAACCAACAGTCAGACTTCCTGCGACTGACCTCTGATGTATTCCAAGATGTATTAGGATGGCGTCCTCGTCCTATTGCCATCCACTTCGTATTGGAGGCTGGCTTCTTTGTCCAGAAATTCCCTGGCATTGAAATGGCAAGTATCGGTCCACACATCGTGGAACCCCACTCCACCAGTGAACGGGTTGAAATAAAGAGGATTGATGATATCTGGCAAGTGTTATTGGAACTGCTCTGGAGAATGAGTTAATCAGAGCAGCGAGTACAACATCTCGACAGGGTATTTCAGGAAGAGATGGAAGAAATGGTGCTTGCCTGCCATCACTTCATCTAAGATAAAGTCGCCCTTATCCGCCAATGGCTCTACCACCATGGCCTCTTTCTCCAGTCCGAAGACTTCCTCCATCACATACATCACACCTTGTGAGAAGCGGTATATGCCTAATTCTTTCAGGACTTTCCCATAATCCATGACCTGCTGTTGTTCAACGGCAGCAGCACGTTTCAGGGCACAAGAGCAGTCCATCAGGTCTCTCAAGGTAATGCCCTCGTACAAGAACTGCCAATAAAGGTGCACTAATATAAAAATGACATTCACACTTGCTGACGGACGTGTCATCTCTCCGTCTTTTATGAACATCGAACGCTGATTTTTCTTGAACCACTGTCGCTGTTTCCTGCTCTTCAATGGATTTTTACCGAAATATAACTGATAATGCAAGCGCACCGCAGTATCATCCCAAGCTTCTAGATATACCTGTCGATGATCATGTCTCACATGCTCCTGTCCTGTCAGTTCCACAAACTTACGAACCTTCTCCAGTTTACTGTCTGTATAGATGTCAATACCATCAGGCTGACGCAAGGATTGCAAAGTATCTACATAGTCATGCGCAGCACCCTGGCCTCCCAATACACTGGCACGCATACCCCTCTCTGTCAATCGTTGCTGTACCTTTGCACACCGTTTGTCGACAATGGCATTCTGCTGTTCTATCGCCTCAGCTTCCGCCATCCAGTCGATAATCAAGTCTTGCGGTACCCGTAGTCCAAACTCAAACAGGTGTTGCGCACCACGATAGCACACACCTAGCAATCGCTGATGACGTGCCATCTCATACAGTTCATGCCATTCCTCAGGCTCAGGTCCCCTACTCAAGCAGTCCAGTTGTCCTGTTGAGACCCTTATTAATTCAAAAAACAGTTTTTCCATAGACTTTATACTTCAAAAGGCAAAAATACAACTTTTCCATGATTCTACCAAAATAAGTTTACCGAATTTGCATTTTTTGTCTATAAAAATTGTATCTTTGCATCCAAAATAGACAAACAATAACCATGAATACTGTTTTGATGATGAAAAAAGTACGTTTTAGTTTTGCGATGGTAGTGATTGCAGTAGCAATGGTATCATGTGGTAACGGACCTCAACAGAAGATAGAGGTACCTGAAGTAAGACTGGAGGAACCTGGAAAGGCTACCAACCTTGAAGCCGGTGAGATTGAGACGGGAAATAAAGAGTATGATTTTGAATATTTCTCCGTGAAAGGTCAGGAAGGTTGGGCTCAGACGTCAAGACCAGGCAGACTCAGAATGGAGAAAGACGGTGCTTCCCTCTCCATTTCCAACTCTTCCATTTCTTTTGAGGAGTTGCAGAAGAGATATGCGGTATCACATAAGAAACAGGACGACATTACCATTGGCGGTATCACATGGCAGGTATATGCCGATGAGAAATCCAATCTCTATGCCCTCATCACCGATATACCTAATGAGCCGGATAAAGCAATGGATGTGTTTACCTATAATATAAAACCAGACAATCCTGAACTCCAGAAGATTCTTGCGACAATCAAATTGAAGTGATAATTATCATTTTGGAACATTTTTACAAGTTTTTGGAAGAAAAAAACAAGGATGGTATGTATTTTTTTACTATCTTTGCACCCAGAAAATCAAACTTAATCATTATAAACTTAAATTATTAAAAACATTATGGCTTACACAGAAACAACAACAACTGGTTACGGGACCCGTGTAGGGAACTCGTTCAAGAGTATTGGTACCGGTTTCATCCTGTTCTGTGCCGCAACAGCACTGCTGTGGTGGAACGAGGGACGTGCCGTGAAGACTGCTAAGATGCTCGAAGAGGCAGGAAGTGCCTGGGTCGAGATGCCTAACCCTTCCAAGATTGACCAGTCACTGGATGGTGAGTTGGTATGCGGTACTGCTTTGGCAACTACTGAGGATTCGTTGATAGACAAAGACTTTGGCATTGGTGCCAAGGCTATCGCTATCAAGCGTCATGTAGAGTACTATCAGTGGGTAGAGCACGCTGAGAGCAAGAGCGAAGACAAACTGGGCGGTAAGGAAGTCACCACGACAACCTATACCTATAGTCAGCAGTGGGTTTCCAGCCCCGTACAGTCAAGTCAGTTCAAGGATCCTGCTTATCAGAACAAGAACACCGTACTGGCAACAGTAGAGGATGCTGAGCAGTATGCCGAGAATGTAACTTTCGGTGCTTATAAACTGCCTGAGAGCCTCATCCACAGCATCTCTTCCAAAGAGGCTATGGAGTTGGCCATCAGCGATGACTTGCTGAAGCAGTTAGACAAGAACGCCCAGACCGCTTATGAGCGTTTCTATGGTGTACAGCAGAAGAACCAACAGCCTACACAGCAGCCCGTTCAGCAACCTGCTATCCCTGACTCCGTAAGAGCTTTGATGTCTGACTCTGCCAAGGCAGTAGCAGACTCTCTGCAGGCTGTTAACGACTCTATCAATAAAGCAATGGCTAACGCCCAGAACAGGAAGGACTACGACTATATCCACGTAGCCGGCAACGTACTCTATTATGGACGCGTTCCCGGTTCTCCTCAGATTGGTGACGTTCGCGTGACCTTCGAGAAGATTGTTCCTGCTAAGGTTACTGTCATGGCTGTCGCTGACGGTGATAGCTTCAAGCCTTTCAAGGCTAAGAACGGTAAGCGTTTCGAGACACTCGTAATGGGTAAGAAGACTGGTGATGAGATTATTGAGGATGCAGAAGATGCCAACACCATGTGGACATGGATGCTGCGTATCGTTGGTATCATGCTCGTCATCTCTGCTTTGAAGATGATTTTCGGCTTCCTGTCAATGATTCTGAAGGTGGTTCCATTCCTCTCCAGCATCATGGGCTTCGGCATTGGTATCGTCTGCACCGTCATCGGTGTTGTATGGTCACTCATCGTCATCGCCATCGCATGGATCTTCTATCGTCCTGTATTGGGTATCATCCTGCTGATTATTGCAGGCTTCCTGGTATGGGTATTCGCCTTCAAGGGCAAGGAGAAACTGAAGGAACTTGCCGCTAAGGCAAAGGATAAGTCTGCAGCTCCTCAGGCAGCCCCCGCTCCTGCAGCACCTGCAGAGCAGACTGGAACTATTTCATCATCAGATAATATCGAAGCATGAAAAAGATAACATTATCCATCATCCTGAGCCTGTTTGCCTTCATCGGCATGCAGGCTCAGCCTGCTGATTGTCAGCAACAGAAGAAAGTACAGCCCATCCAGATGATTCTGGATTCTGACTTTGGTAGTTCTACCGATGACCTCTTCGCCTTGATGATGCTTCATCACTATATCGATGAAGGACTCGTTGACCTGAAGGGTATCATCGTAGACCGTGAGGGTGAGAAGAATGCCGGTATCGTGGATATCTTCGATAACTACTATGGTCATCCCGACATTCCTGTAGGACTGGAGCGCAACGGTGTAAAGAACCCTCGTTGCTTCATTCCCTATAATGGCATCTGTGACCTCAAGGACGCACAGGGCAATCCCCTCTTCAAGCGTTCTTTGGATGCAAGCAAACTGCCTGACGGTTATAAACTCTATCGTAAGATACTCAGCAAGGCAGAGGATAACTCCATCGTGGTTGTTGCCATCGGCTTTGCAACGACTCTCTCCCAACTCTTTGAGTCAGGTAGTGACGAGTATTCTAGCCTCAGCGGTCTGGATCTATTCAAGCAGAAGGTAAAAGCTGTGTATATCCAGTCAGGACGCTTCGAGGCAGGTGATAGTCTCAGCGGCTATAACATGCGTGCCGCCTCTAAGCAGTCGGCTGTTTTCTACAGCAAACTGCCTGAGAAGGTGGATCTTATCATGTCACCCAGTAATATCGGTGACAAGATGAACTACTTGCCACAAGACGTGGTAGCAGACCTCTCTTATACAGACTGGAACCCCATCAAGGCAGTCTATACCAACTATACCTGTGACACTGGTCAGCGCATGTGGGACACGAACTGTCTCGTACAGGCTGTCTTTGGCGACAATGCATACCATCTCTCACCTCGTGGTTGGGTGACCTTCATCGACAAGGGAGAGATGTCGGAGATGCTATTCAAACCAGACCCCAACGGTAATGCCCGTTATCAGATGCCTGGTGACAGTTACTTCTTCGAGGAGAAACTGATGGACATCCGTCGTCATAACCGTATCAACAAGTATCCCTCACGCTATACCATTGAGGCTCCTCAGCCTACCCTGCTCAGTGGTGCTGCCACTGAATGGGCTAAGCCACGTATGGGTCTGCTCATCGACAAGTATCTGGCTACAGCAGGCAACAAACTCGATCCCGATGAGTTCCGTCAGGTCTTCCAGCCTATCGGTTACTATGGCGGTAACATCTTGGCATATCGCGAGGCTGAGAAGATGATTGTTGATTCTCTCTATACTGTCATGCTTGATCGTGCCATTCGAAATGGCAAGAACACTATGACGATTATCACGGGTGCTCCTGGCAGTGGTAAGAGTACGGCAGCCCGTCAGTTGAATCTAAAGGGTGAGGGGTTGATCTACGATGCAGCCCTCTCTGGTGGTACCGCTCGTCTGGATAACGTCATCCAGCGTGCCAAGGCAAAGGGTATCAACAAGATCACGGTGATGCTCGTCTATAACGACATCCTTACATGCTATACCAACTCTATCAATCGTGGTAAGAACAGCAACCGTTTCTGCACCATCGACTATCTGATGCAGTCTTTCGAGGACAACAAAGGAAAGATTGAGTGGTTACAGAAACAGCATCCTGATGTGACCGTCATCCCTGTAACCTGCGAAGGTAACAAGGGACCACGCAAAGTGACCATCGAGGAAGCAAAGAAGTGGGACTACGATGTATCGGAAGAGGAAGTCAACCAAATGATGTCTACACTGCTCGACGTAGTGAACAGCGGCGAACTCTGGGAACAGCAACTTCCTTCTCTCGTGGGTGACATCATGGCAACACCGAATCTCAGTGACAGGAACAAGAAACTCGCCAAGGAGATCAACGATCGCGTACAGGAGTTACTGCGCTACAGAAACTAAGAGTAAGATGAAGAGAGTCTTCCTTTTCGCCATCATCGCCCTGACATGGGCAGCCTGTGGAAATAAAACCAACAAGGCTGACGATGCTGACTCTACAGCTGTCAGCGACTCAGCAGCTATCGCAGAGGAAAAGAACGACACGACACCGCTGCCGATGTTCCTCTATTACATGAACCCCTCCTATATGCAGACCGTCTATTGGACTGGTGTGGAGGAGCCGAAGAAGGACAAGGATAATGCTGAGTACTTCGACGGCATGTATGCCAGTTGGTCGCTACAGGAGATGTCACGCCGTAATGCTGCAGGCTATACGAAGATGCTTGTCGGCGACAACAAATGGGTGGACATCAAGTATATCGGTGAACTGATCAAGAATCCTGACGGAGAGGTAATGTATGGGGGCGAACTGCACAGTCGCCCCACTATCCCCTCCCCTGGTCTGAGATATGCCCTCGTCAATCCGAAGGATGCGCCCAAGCGTGACTATGAGTATGGTGAGTTCTACATCATCGTCCATCAGGACTACCTGAAGACGCGTAAGACACTGAAGATTGAATATCCGAATGCTAGTAAGCCCATGCCTAAGGCCGTCATCAAGCAGATGGAAGAGAAATACGGCATGAAAGCAGGTCGTTCCTTGATATGCTCGACAATTGACGGTCGCTATACTCAAGGCTTCATCCAGTTCAATGGAGAATATAAGAACGCTCCCAAAGACAAAAACAACGACTACAAGAAAGCGCTGGCACTGGAGATCATCGCTGATGGCGATAAGGTGTATGCCTTCGAGGAGTTAGGTTACTATGAAACAGAAGGAGGCTACTGCACGTGGAATGCTGATGACGGTGGTGAATACTGTCCTACTACCATCTGTGCAGCCTTTGAGGGTCCTGACGGACTGGAACTCTGCTATGAGCATGGTGCCCCTGAGAGCAGTACTGTCGGCATCTTCCGTGTTCGTGATGGTCAACTCACACAGACACAGTACGAGTGCTACCATCGCATGATTGATGAGACAACACCACTTTGGAAGAAGGATATCGCCCAGTTGCAGAAACTCTACCTCAGTAGTTCAAGCCACAAGGAGCCTTTGACCAAGTACCAGTTCCTCTACCTCGACAATGACAACATCGAGGAGATATGGATGCGTACTGACAACGACCAGTATGGAGCCGTCTTCACCTTCAAGGATCAGAAGCCCCAGTTGGTGGCCATAGAGGATGGCACAACGGGAATTGCCTTCTATCAGGGTAATGGCAAGGGAGCCGTTAAGATAACTGGTAAAGATGGTAATTTCACCACTGAAAGACTCTTTGTCATCAAGGGCAGTCAGGTCGTAGAACGTTTCTCATTGAAGAATCTGGATGGAGAGATTACAGAGAGTAAGTTGAACGGCAAGACACTCACAAAATGGGAGGCTGCCGACTATCTCGACAAATCTCCTTCCGATGAATACAAGGTCTACCCCTACTGGAAGGATCTCAATGAAAAACAATAATGAAAAATAAAGGCTCCCAAACAGGAGCCTTTATTTTTCATCTTTTTAGTGGAGCTGGAGGGAGTCGTCATCGACGAAGTCGCTTTGACCTTTAGGTCAAAGAACCCTCACGAGGGCGAGACTCATCAGCGTAATGAAGTGGAGCTGGAGGGAGTCGAACCCTCGTCCAAACAGGGAAACCATACGCTTTCTACATGCTTATCTTGGTCTTCATTTTCGTGTCGTAACAAGACCCAAGCCACCAATTACGACCTTATCCTCTAAAACTTCATCTCCCAGCCGAGGCATCCAAGAGACTATTTCCGATTTTCCCTGCACCGCTATACCTTCCTGATTCGGAACAACATCCAGAAGAGCGATGTCTCGTTCTCTCACCTAGTAAGAGAATAAAGCCAGTAAACTACTATACTTCGTTTAGGCAGCGAGAGCGTAGTTGTTTTCGCCAATTAATTTTCCGACCGACGTGATTATGGAGTCCACAGCCGTCACTCCGCATGCTTACGTACCATCTCAGCCCGCTGTCAAATCCAGTCAACCCCAAGAATTGTACTTTTGCGCTGCAAAGATACGAATAAGCGAGAACAAAACAAAGATTTTTATTCTTTTTTTGTCGAACGAGAGTATCTTCGACGTAATTAATACGTCAAAGATAGTGAAAAAAAACATTTTTCCATGATTTTCAATTAAAAATGTTTATTTTTGCACAATATTTCATCCATTCAATGAGTTATGATATTATAATTAATGTATAATATGAAACGGTTTATTTCTATCATTATATGCTCACTGATAATTGTATCCACAGGATGGGCACAGGTAAGAATGACGGACGCTCAGGTGATGCAGTTCGTCATTCAGGAAAAGGCTAAGGGCACATCACAGTCGCAAATCGTCACCCGTTTGATTCAAAAAGGCGTGACAGCCTCCCAAATCAGGAGACTCAAAAAGAACTATAAGAATGCGCAAAAAAAAGGCGCCAAGCACCAAGATGGTGAATTTACAACGGAGGTCATTGATAATGAAGACCGCATCCGCTATAACAACGGAGGTGATAACCGTAAAGGGTATCTATCCCGAGATGGCTTTATGGACGGCTCCTATGCAGGGCAATACGCACAAGGGCGTATTGTAGACTATAACTATCAGCACACTTACGATGAGAATGACCCTGAATACGTAGAGATGGAAGAGGAGATGAATGAGTGGATGCCACAAGACACCGCCTCGCTGGTAAAATCCCTGAAAAAGGAACTGGCCGCTTATCGGAACACCAAGAAGGTTTTCGGACGCGACATTTTCAACAAGAAATACCTTTCCTTTGAACCGGAAATGAATATTGCCACACCGCAAAGTTATGTATTGGGACCTGGTGATATCGTGAATATTGACATCTGGGGTGCTTCCGAAGACAACATCAGTACTATCATCTCCCCTGACGGTACCATTACAGTGGAAAATGGTGGTGTGATAGAACTGAGTGGACTGACGGTTGCTCAAGCCAAACAGAGGCTGAAGAGCCGACTGGGCACATTCTATCAGGGCTCGAACATACAGATGACTTTAGGACAGACCCGGACAATTACCGTCAACATTCTGGGAGAAGTCAAGAAGCCTGGCAGTTATACGCTCTCTGCCTTCGCTTCGGTATTTCATGCACTCCATATGGCAGGAGGCATCGGTGATTTAGGTACACTCCGCAATATCAAGGTTTTCCGTGGCGGCAGACTGTTAAGCGTAGTGGATGTCTACGATTATATGCTCAACGGCAAGTTGACGGGTAATGTCCGCCTTGCCGACAATGATATCATCCAAGTAGGGACTTATGACAATCTCGTCAACATCAATGGCAAAGTGAAACGCCCCATGTGGTATGAGATGAAGGAGAACGAGTCGCTGGGTACCCTACTCCGCTATTCAGGCGGCTACAAAGGTGATGCCTTCACTAAGTACACACGTGTCTATCGAAAAGCCAATGGCAACTATACCGTTTTCAACGTTGAGGAGTTCGATATCAACTCCTTCCGGCTCTATGACAACGATTCTGTGTGCGTTGACTCCATCATCCCGCGCTATGAGAATATGGTGGAAGTGAAAGGTGCCGTCTTCCGTCCAGGTATGTATCAACTGGGTAAAAACTCAAACAGTGTACGTTCCATTATTAATGCAGCATCGGGAATAACAGAATATGCCTTTGCGCAGCACGCCATTATCCACCGCATGAAGCCCGACCGCAAGTTGACCACCATTGCTATCGACTTGGAGGGCATCATGAACGAGACACAGCCTGATGTAATACTACAGAGCGAAGACGTGCTATTTGTCCCCACACGCTCAAATGTTCAGGAACAAGAGACATTGACCATTCTCGGCGAGGTCCAGTTTCCTGGTGTATATACCTTCTCTGAGAATACCACCATCGAAGATCTTATTTTACAGGCAGGCGGTCTGAAGAATTCTGCCTCTACCAAGAAGGTGGAGGTATCTCGCCGACAGACAGACCCTTCGGCTATGGTAGCAGACTCTGTCATTGCCAAGACCTTCACCTTCTCGTTGAAAGACGGACTGAAGATAGAAGAGCATCCCGGTTTTGTACTCCAGCCCTTTGACCATGTGTATGTCCATCAAAGTGCAGGCTATACCACTCAGCAGAGTGTCAGCGTAGAGGGTGAGGTAATGTTTGCGGGCGTCTATGGTCTTTCTAACCGTGAGACACGCCTTAGCGATATCATCAAGAAGGCAGGAGGTCCTAACCGTGTTGCCTATATCAAGGGAGCACGATTAGAAAGAAGGCTCAACGAAACGGAACGTGTCCGATTGGAAGAGTCACTCCGGCTTGCCAAGGAACAGCAACATCGCAACATGTTGGAGATGGCTCAGACGAGTGCCAATGCGATGGCTGTAGTACAGTTGGCAGACAAGCAAGAGCAATATGAACTTAATAGGTTCCACATTACTGACGTCTATACGGTGGGAATTGAACTCGAAAAGGCATTGGCCCATCCAGGCAGTGATGACGATATCCTGCTTCGTGGCGGTGACCGTATCATTATACCACAATACAATGGAACGGTGAAGATAAACGGAGCCGTACTTCATCCGAATACCGTAGCCTACAAAGCAGGAAAGAATGCCAACTACTATATTGAGCAGGCTGGAGGCTTCAGTAGCGATGCCAAGAAGCGGCACACCTATATCCTCCACATGAACGGTACGATAGCCAAGGTTAGTCGTAAGACCAAAGTCACCCCTGGATGCGAGATTGTTGTTCCCACCAAAGCCATAAACAAGATGACTGCTGCCGAGCGTATAATGATGGCATCCACGGGAACCAGTATCGGTATGATGGCAGCCACTATTGCCAGTCTTTTGAAGAAATGATTATGGAACAGAAGAAACAACCTGTCGACTTTGTCGATATATACAAAAGGCTTAAGCCTCATAAAAAGAAATATTACTATGTGATGGGCACCACGCTCATTGTGACCTATCTACTGATGGTCTGTGTCCCCCGCTACTACAAGAGCGAGGTCAGCCTGGCACCTGAGCCTACGGGGGGCTCTTTTTCCGGCTCCTTGGAATCGCTTGCCTCGTCGTTCGGGTTAGGCGGTTCGTTGGCAAAACTTGGCTCTCAAGATGCTATCTATGCAGAAATCTATCCGGAAGTCGTTGCATCGAAGAATTTCATTGCAGACTTGATGACTGTTGAAGTCAAGACCAAGAAGGGAGATGTCCAATGCGATTACTATACTTATATGAGTGAGCATCGGAAAGAAGCCTGGTGGGAGTTTCTGATAGAGAAGGTGCGGGATTTGTTTGACACAACACCTGACAACACACCTGACAACAAAGACAAAGTCTCTGTATTTAAACATACGAAAAAGCAAGATGCTATTTTCAAGTTAATAGAGAAGAACGTCAAGTGCCGCTATGACAAGAAAACGGATATCGTTCATATCATCGTTATTGACCAGGATCCACTTGTAAGTGCTATTATGGCAGAAGCCGCCTGTACGAAACTGCAGGAATTCATTATCAAATACCGTACGAACAAAACGCGTATTGATTACGAGCATTACAAAAAACTCAGTGAGAAAGCAAAAGTTGATTTTGAGGAAGCAGCACAGAAGTATGCTGCCTATACCGATAGTCATATAAATGCAATACGTAACACCTATCTGACAAAAGCGGAGAATCTGGAAAACGAGATGGAGTCTAAGTGGACTCTCTACTCTACCATAAACAACCAACTGCAAACTGCAGGTGCGAAGTTGCAGGAGTCGACACCTGCCTTCACCATCATAGAAGGCGCATCCATCCCGTTCAGACCGGCAGGTCCTAAAAGAACGATTATAGCCATCCTCATGTCACTTCTGTCATTTTTCGTTCTTTCAGGCTGGCTTCTTTTGAAGAAATCATAAAAAGGGAGACTTCTGCGATGACTCTTAAGAAGAACTTCATATATAGCAGCATTTTAACAGCGTCGCAATACCTATTCCCTTTGATTATATATCCATATGTGTCAAGAACATTAGGATTGTCTAATATTGGTATTGTCAACTTTGTCGACAATCTCATCAACTATTTTGTCTTTATCTCCATGATGGGTATTACAACTGTGGGAATCCGCGAAATTGCATCTGTCAGAGATAATCCAAAAGAACTCTCCAAGACTTTCTCTTCGCTTCTTTTCCTCACCACCGCTACAACGCTCATTGCCATAGTGATACTATGGATTGCAATGTACACCATTACGATGTTGGTTCCATATCGCGACTTACTCTATATAGGTATCGCCAAATTGGTATTCAACCTCTTTATTTTGGAATGGTTTATCATCGGAATGGAGAATTTTAAGTTTATCACTTATCGTTCCATCATCATCAAGTGTCTATATATACTCTGTATTTTCCTTTTTGTCAGAGAGTCCTCAGACTATAAGACGTTTTATCTGCTATCAACTGTGACAGTGATGGCAAATGCATTGGTAGACATTATTTATATTAGAAGATTCGTCCACTTGTCAATCCCTTCTATTGACATACGCCCCTACTATAAAGCATTTTTAATGATGGGTGTATATGTTTTATTGACAAACGTGTACATCTCTCTGAATCCCGTATGGTTAGGATTCGTGACTAACACTGATGAAGTAGGCTATTACACTACTGCCACAAAACTGCATACCTTCATCATGGCATTCTTGCTGTCGTTTACCAATATTCTGTTTCCACGCGTTTCCAACCTGTTGGCAGATGGGAAGAAAGACGAATTCTGGGAAAAAATTAGGATTGCGTTCGAAGCCGTTTACTTGTTTACCTTTCCAACTATGATATACATGGCTGTTGCAGGTCCGCAACTGCTGCATCTGATTGTTGGCGACGGTTTCGAAGGAGCGTATCTTCCATTCAGGATGATCACTCCACTTATTCTTATCATCGGCATTGAACAGATTCTTGTTATTCAGATTCTGATGGCAACTCACTGCGATCATACGGTACTGAAGAATGCTTTTATCGCTGCAGTCGCAACGCTCGTTTTCAATCTACTCTTGACATCGCAATGGGGAGCGATAGGCACTGCCGTCGTCTGGATAATTGCAGAAGCACTCATCATGGTATTGTCTATCATTGTCATCTACCAGAAATTCAAGTTCGTGATGGACTATAGAAGGCTGTTGAACTATTGCATCTGTTATACTCCATTACTCCTGCTGTCACTATTACTTTACCACTTCTTAAACGACGACTATGCCATTGTCATTTCACTTGCCGTCTTAACGACAGTATTCATCGTCATCAACGAAGTCTTTATCTTGAAAAATAAAGTGGCACTTCAATTGCTTCAATCTTTAAATCATAAAGAATAGGGTATATGGAAATGCATATTGTCATAGCCGTCTTCTTCTTCATTACCGTTGCCCTGGCATTTTGTGAAGATTATCTGAAAGAAAGTCACAAGACATATATTCTTGCAGGTTATGCCATATTCATGATTCTTCTGGCAACGACTAAAAGTGTTGGAGACACCGCTGATGCATTAGTATACGAAGACTTGTTTTACAGAAATGATGACACCTTCATACAACTAGTAACAGAACCCACCTATATCTATATCAGCAGAATAGTGCTTGCCCTGGGTGGCAGTATTGGGGTGATATTCTTCATCTATGCCATTATCAGTATACCGGCAAAATTAAAACTGTATGCTTCGATGACGCCCTATGTCTTTACGGCATTGATGATATATATTCCCGTATATTTCGAATTGCATGACATGATTCAAATCAGAGTGGCAGCAGCAGGCATGTTCCTGTTGGCTTCACTAAACCCGATTGCCAACAAGAAATACTGGTTAGCCACAGGATTGATGATCTGTGCCATCCTATTTCACTATTCGGCAGTGGTATATCTGCCTTTCCTGTGGATTGGCAACAGGACCATGAACCGCACCATGAGAATTGTTGTAGGCGGATTATTGCCTATATGCCTGACCCTGTATATATTGAAACTCGACTGGTTTTCCTTTATCCCCTCTTCCATTTCTGCTATTGACTATAAAATAGAAACATACCAGAAAGAGGCAGAAGAAGGAGATTGGGAAGAACTCTTCCCTTTGTTCCTAAACCTCTATTATATAGCAAAATGCGCCATGCTATATCTGTGTCTCTATTTCTATGATTTTTTAGTAGAGAAGCATCGTATGGCTCCCCTTCTCATCAGTCTCTTTGCCGTCAGTGTCCTGTTCCTGCCGTCAATGGCAACCATCCCCGTTATAGCAAGCCGTATCAGTGACCTCTTCGGATTAGTCGACTGTATCATTTTCACCTTTAGTCTCTATTTGGTGAAACCTAACTATATAGCCCGTATTGCTATTGCCATTGTAGGACTGTTTATGGTTGTCTACAATATGATGTTCACCGACTATTTCACATAATCCATTGAATAGATGAAGTTCTCTATCACGATACCCGCATATAAATCACACTTCCTTAATGAAGCCGTCAGAAGTGTCGTTAGTCAGACTTACCCTGACTGGGAACTCATCATCGTTGACGACTGCTCACCAGAGGATCTGCATTCCATCGTAGAGCCTTTCCTCACAGATAATCGTATCCAGTACCATCGCAATAAGCAGAATTTTGGTGCTGTCAATGTGGTAGACAACTGGAATAAATGCCTTAGTTACTGCACTGGCGACTACGTCATCTGTATGGGTGACGACGACCGTCTGCAATCCTGTTGCTTAGAGGAATACAAGAAACTCATAGAGAAGTATCCTGCCTTGAATGTCTACCATACACGAACAGAGATTATTGACGAGAAGGGGAAAGTTATCGCTCTTCAGGAATCACGCCCGGAATGGGAGTCTGCCATCTCATTATTGTGGCACAGATGGGCAGATAGAGATCTGCAATTTATGGGTGACTTCTGCCTCCGGACTTCTTTCTTAAAAGGTATCGGAGGATATTTTAAACTCCCATTAGCATGGGGAACAGACGATGCCACATCATTCATAGCAGCCCAAGAGAATGGGATTGCTAATACACAAGTGTTCTGCTTCCAATATCGGGAGTCACCTTATACCATCAGCCGTTCTCCTGCGTACGCCAAGATCAAGATAGAAGTACAAACCAGGCAATATCACTGGTATCAGAAAATGCTTGAAGAATTGTCTTCATCCCACATCCCGGATGACGACCGCCGATATTTGGAAACCATCGATAAGGCCAGAGCCACTTATTACAGGAAGGCCATCGGGCAGAATTGTGTGGATTACATAAAAGGCAATCCTTTGCGACTTGCCTATGTCTACCGCGTATTAAAACTGTTTCATTTCCCTACATGGTTGTTCTTGAAATGGTATGTAAGTTCTATTTATCATTCATTCAAATAGTCTGAGCCATGAATATCACCATCATCACATCTGTCATGCCTTGGAAACTCCTCTCTGGTGGAGCCCAAGCACAATTCAACATGATTGACACACTCCGGAAAGTGCACCATATCACACTGATTTTCCATGAGGACTTTCAGAATAAAATCTCTGCCATGAAAGAACTCCAACAGATGTGGCCTGAGGTGAAGTTGGTTGTTTTCCCGTTATGGCGACAACTGTTATATCCAAGATTCGTCATCGACAAGGCTGAAAGAGCCTTCAAACTCCTTGTCATGCCTAATAGCAAGCGTTTCAAGGTACAACGGGCACTCATGCACTATGGGGTTTATCCTTCGCGGGATTTCATGAGATTTGTGAATCGAATTATCCAAGAAGAGCATACTGACGTCATACAGGTTGAATTCTACCCTTGCCTTTACTTAGGTCGTCATCTTCCTTCCAACATCAGGAAAATATTCATCCATCACGAATTGAGATTCGTAAAAAACGAAAGGATTATCCCATCCTATCATCCCACAGAAAAGGAAATCAAATGGATGAAGGAACTCAAACAGGAAGAACTGGATGATTTGGACAGATACGACACGATTGTGACTTTAACCCAACAAGATAAAGACACTTTGCTACATGAAGGTATCAAGAAACCTATTCATGTATCCCCTGCTGCCGTCAACACCCCAAGCACCCCATATCGTCCATGGAATCACAAACTATCTTTTGTCGGAAGTTATTTGCATCATCCAAATATTGAAGGAATCGACTGGTATATGAATCAAGTGATGCCTCTTATGAAAGACATACCACTACTTGAAATCGTTGGGAAAGGATGGACTGATAAATACCAGACTGACCATACAATGACGAAAGGATATGTTGAGAACTTAAGCGAAGTCCTTGAGGGCTCTATCATGATTGTTCCCATACTATCGGGTAGTGGAATGCGAATGAAAATCCTGGAGGCAGCAGCCATGAGTCTGCCCGTCATTACCACCAGTATAGGCGTAGAAGGGTTACTCTTCAGACATGAAGTATCATGCATCGTGGCAGACACTCCACAAGATTTTGCCAATGCGATAGCACGACTATCCCACGATGCAAAACTTAGCCAAACTCTTGGAGAACAGGCAAACAAAGTCTTTCAAGAGCATTATTCCAAAGAAGCACTTGCAGCAATCAGAAACGAAATCTATACTTGATATCCTGCCAGACAATCCACCAACGCTTGTTTACGGCACGAACGGCATAATGGACGAAATAATAGGAGGAACACATGATGCCTAACTTCTCCATTTCTGTGTAGATATGCCATTGCCACCTCATAGCATGGAACTTATTGGATGATACAGAACCTTTTTTCAGACGATAGAAAGCCTCTATAGTGTTGGTGTTATAAGCCTTTCCCCCATTTCTCAGAACAGAAAGTAATAAGGCATAGTCTTCATGCCCACATTGGGGAAAACGAATCGAACCCCCTTTCTGTATATCATACATCGTCGTCAAACAGCCAATGACATTTCCTTTCAACAGATGATGATAATCAGATGATTGAGGGGCTACGATCGGGCGTGCATAAAACCTACCTTGCTCGTCTATCATTTTATAATTAGAAAACACGATTACAGCATCAGGATGATTCTGAAACAAGGCTATCTGATGTTCCAATTTTGTAGGCATCCATTGGTCATCACTGTCTAAAAAAGCGATATAACGTCCTTGGGTATGTTGAATACCAATATTCCTAGGTAGTACTGGAGAGCCAGAAGGTTTTTCTGTTTTGAAGTGTTTTATTCTTTCATCTTTGGCGACATATTCTGAAATAATCTGTGAAGAATTGTCGGTTGAACTGTCATCTATCACCAGCAGTTCCCAATTCTTGTATGTCTGGGAAAACACTGAAGATATAGCCAAAGAGAGATTACGCTCATCGTTATATACTGGCATAATGACAGATACTAAATCGTTATTCATCTTTCCTTATCTCAATAAATAATGCTTTAATCGGCCGAAGGCCTTCAGTGAACGTTTCAGATCATCAAAATCTGATAGTCCTAACTTCAAACGATGCCATATATAATTAACACGAAGATAATACCTCTTGCGAGCCATATTACAGAAATCGACCATTTCCTGAGCCGACAGGTCTGGTGTTTCCAGTACTGTATTGTGGGTACCGTCAGGCAGACAATAATCTTCGTAGTTGGCTGTGATATAGCCATTCTGCTTAGCCCAGTCATATGCTTCTGTACCAGGATATGGAATCAGAGGAAAGAACTGAGCCGTATCGGTATTCAATTCCAACGCTAGTTTCAAGGTCTGAGCCATCGTCTCACGAGTCTCCCCCGGATTGCCTACCATGTAACAGGCATGTATCAACAGACCAGCCTTCTTGGCATTAGCGACATATTGGCGGATTTGTTCTACCTTGGTTCCTTTATGTATATTATCCAATATCCGCTGACTTGCACTTTCAATACCGGGTATTATCGAGCGACAGCCAGCCTTCTTCATCTGCATCATGGTATCGAAATCCAAATCAACACGGGCATTACAAAGCCATCTCAGTCGTTTATTGATGCCTCTGTCTATCAACAACTGGCATATATCCCTGACACGTTTCTTGTTGGCAGTGAAAGTGTCGTCCTCTATCACGACCTCCTTGACATTAGGGAAATGCTGTGCGATATACTCGAATTCCCCTACTACATTCTCGGCAGAACGGGCTCTGAAAGCATGACCGTGCATGGTCTGTGGATAGACACAGAAATTACAACGGAACGGACAGCCGCGACCCGTAAATATCTGAATGGACGGATAGGTGGCTGCTGCAAAGAAGTAGTCTCTCACATCCAGGTGTTCCTTGATAAAGGAGGCTGCATAAGGAATGACGTCCAAGTCCTTCATTGGAGG
Source organism: uncultured Prevotellaceae bacterium (assembly GCA_902800585.1). Lineage (GTDB taxonomy): Bacteria > Bacteroidota > Bacteroidia > Bacteroidales > Bacteroidaceae > Prevotella. Next base: position 7,307 of record CADCEW010000013.1, on the reverse strand, counting down.
CATTGGCTGGGTACGCACCAAACGAGTTCCTTCCCTGTAACAGAGACCTCGTACCGTATTCAGGGCCTCATTGTTGTCTAACGTATCTGCCAGTTCCTCTACGATGCAGTCGTACTCGCCTATTGCCACAGCGTCAATGGCTTCTGAAAGGTTTAACGTCTCTTCTGCACATGCCGAAGGATGAGTCCCGACTAACAACACAAACGAATGAGGAAACTGCGTTTTCAGTTTTTGGGCAAAAGCTGCATCACTGACGATAGAGGGTGTGCTGGTATCTATAACGAACAAACCGTATTCGTGACCGTCATTCTTGATGACATCCAGGGTTTCTGTTTCGTCCATCTGTTTCGCAGGAGCATCAACAAACGCTATCCGATGACCTTTCTTTTGTGCATAGAGGGCTGAATAGATAAGCCAAAGCGGATAATACAATGCTCCGCTTTTGGTGATGGCAGGACTACGTGACTCCCGTGAGAACTTCCCGTATTCCGCCTTAAACGGAGGGTTCACGAAGTATATATTCATATGTTGACCTCCTTTCTCTTAGGATGTCTCCATAACAGGAACCATGCCATATAGAGTCGGTAGCCCAGTTTATACCACAGACTGTTAGTACTCTTTTCGCCTGCAAACGAGACGGTATTCTCATGTCTGCGATATAGTTGAAGTACGTGAGGATAATAGCCACACTTAAAGTGCATCTGACTATACATGGCTATCCACATATCGTGGGCAGCCAGATAGCGTGGTATGGGCAACACATCTTCGAGAATCTTTCTCTTGAAAGCCATACAGCATCCCAGCCACAAGTCAGCCACGAAATTCCCCCACACCCTCCTGTCGACTGGCGACTCATTGACATAGTATGCTGGCTCTATCACATTTAAGTCGGCATCTGTCAGTGCACAATTGCAGGTTACGAGATCGTAATCTCCCTGCAACAGGAACGCTGTCATTTCTTTGATTTTATGAGGATACCACACATCATCTTGATCAGCCAGAAAAATAATATCGCCTCTTGACTTATTAAGGGCGTTTTCAAAGTTATGAGTCACACCTTTAGCCAGTTCGTTCTCATACAATCTGATGCGTGGGTCTGCGTACGACTGGATAATATCCGTTGTATGATCCTCAGAATGATCATCAGAGATAACCAGTTCATCATCTTTGTCCAACTGACAAAGAATGCTGTCTATCTGCTTCCTGAGATAATCCTGGCCACAATAGGTCGCCATACATACTGAAATCATATCAACTGCTCTTTTTCTGAGTGCAAAAGTACGAAAAAAAAAGAGAATGGCATGACTATTAATCAAAAAACAAGTTAATATATAGTTTATACACAATAAAAGTATATCTGCCTTCGTTCTTATATATAAAATAACGCTTATGGAACAAAGCTACCCATATATTTATGATGGTATGAATGCATTTGAACGGGAAGTCAAGCGATGGTTTGACTTTTTCTTCTCGCTCATCTGTCTCATTCTATCTTCACCATTATTCTTGGTTTGCTACATCGTTATCAGACGTGATGACGACAGTGGTCCTGTCATCTATAAACAGGAACGCATCGGACGTTTTGGAAGACCTTTTACCATCTATAAGTTCCGCAGCATGATTGTCAACGCTGAGGAGAATGGACCGGAACTCTACAATACAACAGAAGACAAGAGATTAACGAAGGCTGGAAAATTCTTGCGAAGTCATCATCTGGATGAACTGCCTCAGTTATGGAACATATTCAAAGGCGACATGTCCTTTGTAGGTCCACGCCCTGAGAGGAAGTTCTATATCGACCAGATCATGAAACAAGACTGTCGTTATAAATATCTCTATCAGATACGCCCAGGCGTCACTTCGTATGCGACACTCTACAACGGTTATACAGACACCATGGAGAAGATGCTCAAGCGACTGGAGATGGACCTAGACTATCTGAAGCGCAGGTCATGGTGGGAAGACTTCAAGATTATGTGTCTCACGGTCATACACGTGGCTACTGGTAAGAAATTCTAAGACTCACTCTATATGACAATGACTATGAAGCATATCATACTCGTCAGCATTTTGTTCTTGGCACCTGCTGTCACAAAGGCGCAGGATACGTTGAGGACACACGTCACCTACGACCTGACAACAGAGATGGCTGTAGGCTCTGGCGACTATACAGCGTTTCAACTGTCGGCAAACCGCCATCATGTATTGGCAACACGTCCTAACTCTGCTTATCTGCGTGGGGCTATTAATGTAGAACATGCATTCTCCAAAGACCTTAAATTGTCTGGCGCAGTAGATGCTATCTTCGCTGTGCATGCCGACCACAAGGCATACCTTCAACAGTGTTATGTCAACCTCTCATGGAAATCGTTCTTTATAGAGGCTGGTAGTCGGGAACAAAGGCCAGTAGTGCGGGACGAACTGCTTTCCACTGGATCGTTCGTCAAGGGCACCAACGCCAAGCCCATCCCACAGGTTCACTTTGGTACCAATGGTTTTTGGACCGTCCCCTACACTAAGGACTGGCTGCAGATAGATTTTGACTTCGGTTATGGAAAGTTTCTGGACGGTGGCTATCGCGAGAGAACGTTTTACGATGCACGGGAAGTCAATGAGTCCTATGCCAATGGAATATACTACCACCAGAAGCACCTCTATATCCGTAGCAACCCGACTAAACGATTCTTCGCCATGGTAGGTATAGAACATGCGGTGCAGTTCGGGGGTACAGGTTACATGAATAAAGACGGTGAACTGGTTGCAAAGAAAAAGCCTGCTAATCTGAAGGCGTTCTGGAGAGCCATCTTCCCTGGCGGTGACAGCCAGTTTTTTGAGAACGAGTCGCTGGAAGACTGGGTGTATGGTAACCACATCGGCATGATGACTTTCCAACTTGGTTGGAATATTAATAAAGACCATCTGTTGCAGGTCTATCTCGACAATCCCTTCGAGGATGGATCAGGTATAAGGAAAGGGAATGGATGGGATGGATTGTGGGGAATACAATACAATAACAGGAAAACGGGCAGACAGTATGTTCGTGGGGCCGTATTTGAGTATTTCCAGACTACGAATCAGTCAGGACCTCTGCATTGGGACAATGGCGATTACCCTGAGCCCATACGCAGTCAGATTACGGACTTGGTGACAGGCAATGACGATTATTACAACCACAAGTTCTATACAGGATACAGTCATTACGGAATGACACCGGGTAACCCACTCATCACGTCACCTATATATAATAAGGATGGCTGTATGTCGTTCCGTGACAACCGGGTCAAGGCATGGCACTTGGGTGTCAATGGCGAAATTACCGACCATCTGTCATACCTTGTCAAGGGCTCTTATCGTGAAGGATGGGGACGCTATTATGCCCCCTGGTCCACCAAGCATCATTCCTTCGATGCGATGTTCCAAGGCATCTATCAGTTAGGGCCTTGGCAGTTCTCTGCTGCTTATGCCTTCGACAAAGGTAACATCTATGGCGATTGTTCTACATTTGATATAAAAATTAAGTTCCATGGCAAAATACTTTAAACACATCTTACTTCTTACCTCATACTTCTTCCTTCTTTCTTCCTGTCAAGAGGGAAGTGAGGCTGGTGACTTGCTCGGTCAATGGCGTCTGACTGGGTCTGACACGAACTACATGAGTTTCTCTGGTTCTGTAGCATTATTCCGTACAACTAATAACGGATATTTAGAAGCGCAGATATACGGAAACTTCCAACATAAAGGCGACAGCCTCTTTATCCAGTGTTATTCTGTAGAAGGCTTGCGCTCAGACACTGTCATTGTGGAAGAATCCTTTGGCTTCAAACCTTTCAACAACATCCGTGTAAAGATAGAAGCTCTGGATAACGACCACCTGATATTAAAGAACGACCAACAATCCTGGACCTTCAATAAATATTGAACCCCTTAAACCCTTAAACTCCTTAAACCCCTCAAACTCTTTAAACCCCTCTAACCTCTAACCGCTAACCTCTAACCTTTAAACAAACGAATAGGGATTTCCCCCACACACTTTAGGGGAAATCCTTTTCGTATGCCTCATTTTCTTCCTACTTTTGCACTGTGAGAAGTAATAAAATGTCGAACCAATTAAATAATACGATTATGGTAAAGAAGATGATGATAGCCCTGGTAGCAATGCTGACAATCGCAGCAACGGGCAAGGCAATGAGCTACGAGCAGGCTCGCAACGAGGCCCTCTTCCTGACCGATAAGATGGCTTACGAGTTGAACCTGACTGAAGAGCAGTATGAGGCTGCTTATGAGATTAACCTCGACTACCTGATGGGAGTCACCAGTTATGATGATGTGTATGGCACCTACTGGGAGCGTCGTAACCTCGATCTGAGTTACATCCTGCTCGACTGGCAGTTAAGCGCTTTCCGTGCAGCCACCTATTTCTATCGCCCACTCTATTGGGCAGATGGTTTTTGGCACTTCGCTATTTACGGACGTTATCCGCATCGTGACTACTTCTACTATGGTCGTCCGGTATTCTACGCCTCTTATCGTGGTGGACATGCCTGGCATGTCGTAGGAGGAAGAGGTTGGTACCATGGTCGTCGTGACCACTACATCCATCATCACACCCCCCATCATTTTGGTATGCGTGACGGATGGAACCGCGGAGACTATCGCCATCACCACAATGGAATGCGTCACAGCTCAACCCGTACGACTGTGAACCACAGAGAACACCACAGGGACTTCAACAGAGACCGTAATAGGGACTTCAACAGAGACCGTAATAGGGACTTCAACAGAGACCGTAATAGGGAGTTCAACAGAGACCGTAATAGGGATATGAATCGTGGTAACCACGACAACAATCGTCACACTCCGAATACGACTCCGAATACTGGCAATAACAGACCTCGTTCATTGGGTGGATATCGCAGCAATGGAGGCATGAATCGCAATAGCGGTTCCTTCAGTGGCAATACTTCTCGCCCAAGCGGTGGTTCAGGAATGAGAAACGGAGGTTATGGTGGCATGCGTAGCGGAGGCTCATTCGGCGGAGGCCACAGCAGTGCTGGTAGAGGAAGCTTCGGAGGCGGTCATAGTGGAGGTGGAGGCCACAGCATGGGCGGAGGTCGCAGCAGTGGTGGAGGCCACAGTTACGGAGGACGTCGTTAACACCCTCACCTCGGCATTCATCATCCGCTGTACTTCTGACATCGTACAATGTGCATAAACGGCTAATATCGCTTTATTGATAATTCCGTGACCGACAGCCACCACTCGTTTTCCTTCGTAGGTGGCTGTCATTTTTTTCAGGAAGTCAAGGGCTCGCTGTAATAACGCCTCTTCACTTTCTATATCGTCAGGCCATACTTCCCCACGCAAGTCAGGAATGAAACGTCCCGTAAAACTGCCCCAGTCACGCTCTCTTAACAAAGGAGTCGTCACAACGGGCAGTCCATGCTTCTGGGCAATGACCTCTGCCGTCTGTATCGCACGATGCAGGTCACTGGCCACAACGGCATCAATAGGTTCGTCGGCAAGTCGTTCTGCCACCTGACGAGCCTGTTCACACCCTGTCTCATTCAGTTCCCCTTGTGTCTGTCCCTGCATGATCTGACGGGCATTATCCACCGTCTCTCCATGACGTACCAAATAAATTGTTGTCATCTTATTTGCAAAGTTACGAATATTTTGCGAAGGTACAAATAAATTGAAGATTAAAAAAGATATCGGAAATTTATTTGTACCTTTGCAAAAGATTATTACCTTTGACATTCGTCGAAGATACTTCCGTTCGAAAATGCTCAAATTAATTTGGCATTTTACTCACTTATTCGTACCTTTGCACAGAAAAGTAAATAAATAACGTATGAAACTGTTACAGAGTTCATTTTTCCGCGCCATTTGCTCCATTGTGATTGGCATACTATTACTCAAATACCCCGACAACTCCGTCACCTGGTTGACGATGGCCATCGGTATCTTATTCCTGTTATCCGGCATTATTGCCCTGATATCCTACTGGACAGCCCGTCGTCATGCTGGTGAGTATACCATCACTGATGCTGAAGGTAATGTCATCAGTGGCAGTCAGCCTTCCTTCCCGATAGTCGGTATCGGTAGTGTTATCCTCGGACTGACCCTCATGCTCAGCCCAGACATGTTTGTACGTTGGCTGATGTATATCCTCGGGGCAATGATTATCCTGGGCAGCATCAACCAGTTGATTGTCCTGATAGCCGCACGTCGTTTCGGTTCTATCGGTGTCTTTTTCTGGATAGCCCCGATCGTTCTGCTTATCATAGGTATCCTCATCTTCGTAAAACCAATGGAGAGTGCTGAACTGCCTCTAATCATCTTAGGATGGTGTATGTTGGTCTATGGTGTCACTGAAGTCATCAATTCCCTGATGGTCTACAGCCTGCGCAAACGAATGAAGCGTCAACAGGAAGAGGCTGCCAAAGGATTAGAGGCAGAGGAAATCAAGGAAGAGCCGCATCTCATCGAGGAAGTCAAAGAAGAAACGATAGAGGACGTACCTTCCAGCGACATCATCGTCGAGGAAGAATAAAAAAGTATCGCAAAATTTGGTGGAGTCTAAACTTTTTCGTACCTTTGCACCCGCTTTATGCGAAATTAATAAGTAAATAATAAAATAAGTAACAATTAAAATGAAAAAAGGTATTCATCCAGACAACTATCGCCCCGTCGTGTTCAAGGACATGTCCAACGGCGATATGTTCCTTTCGCGTTCTACCGCTAAGACGAATGACACCGTAGAATTCGAAGGCGAAACTTACCCAGTGGTTAAAATCGAAATCTCGAGCACCTCTCACCCATTCTATACTGGTAAGAGCAAACTCGTGGATACTGCAGGTCGCGTAGATAAGTTCATGAGCCGCTACGGTAAGGCTGCGAAGAAATAAGATATTTCCACAGTAACAGCATAAAAAGGTGCGCCTCGGTAGTTGCATATGCCAGGAGAGCACCTTTTTTGTATACAAAAAATCCTAAAACATTTGGTCGACTCATAGATTCTTCGTATCTTTGCGACAACAAGAATTATGATCACTGACACAAATATTATTTATGAAAACTGTTTATGATTTCTCTGTCAAGGACAGAAAAGGAAAAGATGTATCTCTGAAAGAGTACGCCAATGAGGTATTACTGATTGTCAACACCGCTACGAAATGTGGATTTACACCACAGTACGAAGAGTTGGAGGCTCTCTACAAGAAATACCATAGTCAGGGCTTCGAGATTCTCGACTTCCCCTGCAATCAGTTCGGACAACAGGCTCCTGGTACCGACGAGTCGATTCA
>CADCEW010000012.1 GCA_902800585.1 uncultured Prevotellaceae bacterium | reverse complement strand
TGCAGTTCAATGGCATAGTGATTACCGATACGACGAGTGCATAACTCATGGGGCTCTTCCACACCAGGCACTGTTGCCGCCAGCTGAAGAATCTCCTCTTCAACGGCATCGGGCAACGATTGTTCCATCAGGTCACCGATACCGTTCCGCAACAGGCTTACTGCTACTTTCACGATGAATGCACCCACGATAACAGAGGCGATAGGGTCGAGTACTGTCCATTGCTGTCCTAAGAAGATAGCACCGCCGATACCTACTGCTGTACCTATCGACGACAACGCATCGCTACGATGGTGCCAAGCGTTCGCCTCAACCGCTTGAGAGTTCAACTGGCGCGCCTTCACCATCGAATAATGGTAGACACCTTCTTTCAGAATGATAGATACGAGAGCAGCCCATAGGGCAAGCATGCCAGGTGCTTTCAACTCTTCTCCATTCATCCAGATGGAAATCTTAACAGCACCGCTATAGATGATGCCGATGGCGACGATGAATAATGCCGCTCCAATCAGTGTCATCGCCAATGTCTCATACTTACCGTGTCCATAGTCATGTGACTTGTCCTGAGGTTTTCCGCTGATATGGATAAAGACCAAGACGATGAGGTCTGTTACAAAGTCAGACAATGAGTGGACGGCATCAGCCACCATAGCGGCACTGTGTCCAAGGATGCCTGCTATGAACTTAAAAAATAGCAAAATGACATTGATGGCTCCACCCACCAATGTCACTTTATATATTTCTCGGTTTCTTTCCAAATGCAAATAGATTATGCGTCGATATTTGCGTAGGTAGCATTCTTCTCGATGAACTCACGACGCGGCTCTACGTCGTCGCCCATCAGCATAGAGAATATTTCATCTGCCTCAGCAGCATTCTCGATAGTCACCTGCTTCAACAGACGGTTCTCGGGATTCATAGTCGTCTCCCACAATTGCTCGGGATTCATCTCACCAAGACCTTTGTAACGCTGGGTGTGGAAACCAGAGGCATTCTCGTCTCCAGCCACATACTTATCAATGAAGGCCTGACGCTGCTGATCTGTGTAGCAGTATTCTGAAGTCTTCTTATAAGTACACTTATAGAGTGGAGGAGTGGCGATATAAAGGTGACCACCCTGAATGACTTGTGGCATGAAGCGGTAGAAGAGTGTCATAATCAGCGTGTCGATGTGCGAACCATCGACGTCAGCATCGGTCATAATGATAATCTTATCATAACGTAACTTGTCAATGTTCGCCTCACGGTCACCTTCGCCTTCGACACCAAAGCGTACTCCGATAGACTGGATGATGTTCATAACAGACTCAGACTCGAAGACGCGGTGCCACTGTACCTTCTCCACATTCAGGATCTTACCACGTAATGGAAGGATGGCCTGGAACTCACGATGACGACCTTGTTTGGCAGAACCGCCTGCAGAGTCACCCTCTACGAGGAATATCTCACACTCCTTCGGGTCTTTCTTAGAGCAGTCAGCAAGTTTTCCAGGCAGACCGCCGCCAGTCATAGGACTCTTGCGCTGTACACTCTCACGTGCCTTACGGGCAGCGATACGTGCTGTGGCTGCGAGAACGACCTTGTCGCAAATCATCTTAGCCTCTTTCGGGTGTTCCTCCAGATAGTCGGTCAAAGCCTCTCCTACGGCTTGCTGGACGGCCCCAGCAACCTCTGAGTTGCCGAGTTTCGTTTTAGTCTGTCCCTCAAACTGCGGTTCAGCCACTTTGATGCTGATAACTGCTGTCAGACCCTCACGGAAATCTTCAGGGGCTATCTCAATCTTTGCCTTCTCAATCTGCTTGGAGATTTGCGGGTCATTGTCAGCGTATTTCTTCAATGTACGAGTGAGGGCTGCGCGGAAACCTGCAAGATGGGTACCACCCTCGATCGTATTGATGTTATTGACGTAGGAATGGATATTCTCACTATAGTCGGTATTGTACATCACAGCGACCTCAATGGGGATACCCTGCTTCTCTGTTTTCAGATAGATGACATCATCAACCAAATGGGTACGATGACGATCGACGTAGCGAACGAACTCCTTCAGTCCGTCCTTGGCATGGAACACCTCTTCCTTCAGGTTTCCATCTTCATCAGGACGCATGTCCTTCAGTGTGATAGTGATACCTGCGTTCAGATATGCCAGTTCACGCATACGACGGGCAATGATGTCGTATTTATATTCTGTTGTGGTAAAGATGCCACCATCGGGCCAGAACTGCTGACGAGTACCTGTCTTGTCGGTATCACCAACAATCTTCACGTCGTAGAGGGGCTTTCCCTTCTCGTATTCCTGTTGGTAGATATGTCCATTACGATAGACTTGTGACAACATACGGGTAGAAAGGGCGTTAACACAACTGACACCCACACCGTGCAGACCACCAGAAACCTTATAGGAACCCTTGTCGAACTTACCGCCGGCGTGAAGCACCGTCATGACGACCTCCAGTGCCGACTTGTGCATCTTCTCATGCTCGTCGACAGGGATGCCTCGTCCGTTATCTTGTACTGTAATGGAATTGTCTTCATTGATGGTTACCTCAATATGGGTACAATAGCCTGCCATCGCCTCGTCAATGGAGTTATCGACAGTCTCATTTACCAAATGGTGTAAACCCTTTTCACTGATGTCACCAATGTACATTGCCGGACGCTTACGAACAGCCTCCAGACCCTCGAGTACCTGAATATTACTCGCGGAATAATTACTTTCTTTGTTCAGTTCTTCTGCCATTGTTATAAATAGTCCTTAATAGGTTGCAAAAATACAAAATTTGTACGAAATAAACGAAAAAAATATGTGTAAAAATATTAATATTTTTAAGTCTTTGGAAAAGTAGACAAAAAAAGAAGGACCGCAACCTTTTCAGGGTACGATCCTCCATTATCTCTTGTGAAAAATTATCCCAACTGATTGATATGTTGTGCAAGGCTTGATTTCAAGTTAGCAGCCTTGTTCTTGTGGATGATATTGGTCTTAGCCAACTTGTCCAGCATCTTCTGTACTTTGGGATAGAGAGCAACAGCCTCTTCTTTGTTGGTCATGGCACGCAGTTTGCGAACAGCGTTACGCATGGTCTTTGCATAGTAGTGGTTGTGCTCAGCTCTTTTCTTTTCCTGACGAATTCTCTTCAGGGATGATTTGTGATTTGCCATTTTCTTTTTAATTTTTTATTGTTAATATAAAGCTTATGGGTCTTACGTCCTATAGACTGCCCTGGGCGGGTTGTAAAACCCTCCGCCACCGTTTCCCTTGCGAGTAGCACTTGGCTGTGCAGATGACGGATTTAAGTAGTCCCTAGGAGAGTCGAACTCCTCTTTAGAGAATGAAAATCTCTCGTCCTAGCCGATAGACGAAGGGACCAAGGGGGGCAAAATGCGGCTGCAAAGGTACTGTATTTTTTTTGTCCCACAAAATTTTCTTTCTGAAAAATGCACTTTTTTCATCTTTTTTGTGTAATTTCGCCCTCATGATAGAGAAAACGGAAGGTATTGTATTACACTCTTTTAAATATGGAGAGTCCAAAATCATCGTGGACATGTTCACGAGGAAAAAGGGCAGACTCTCTTTTATTGTCACAGTACCGAAGACGGCAAAGGGGCGTCTGAAGAAACAATACTTTCAGCCGATGACATTATTAGAGATTGAATGTGAGGTGCGTCAATGCATTCGGTTACAAAAACTGAAAGATGCCCGTATTTTGGTTCCCTACGTGTCGATACCTTCTTCGCCCGATAAACTTGCTATCACCTTGTTTATAGCAGAATTTCTCTATCACAGTCTGCGCTCTGAACAGCATGACGAGCCATTGTTTGAATACATTGCAGATTCTGTACAATGGTTAGATGCGGTTACAGAAGGTTATGCGAACTTTCATCTGACCTTCCTCATGCGTATGTCGCGCTTTCTGGGGTTTTATCCTAATTTGGTAGAAGGAGGAGAGGAGAGAGATTCTATGTTCTTTGATCTGCGTGAAGGACGTTTCTGTAGTGTGGCACCTACCCATCGCGATTTCTTACAGCCTGATGAGGCACGTCTGATTCATCTGATGATGCGTATGGACTATCCCACCATGCATCTCTTCCGATTGTCCAGGACAGACCGCCACAGGATTACGGATGTCTTGCTGCAATATTACAAACAACATCTGCCAGACTTCCCGGAATTGAAAAGTCTGGCAGTGCTCCAACAATTATGGTAGTTGGCTTTCCTTATGAGAACACAATCGTTCCCTGAATGGGTTCTTGTGGTGCATCATTAGGCTGTTGAGGCTCCTCACCGCTTGCCTGGCTATAGATACTGTCCAGGATTTCACGGGTGCGCCTGTATGTCGGTGTCTGCTCTACGGCAGAGATGACATCATCGTTGTCAAGGTCATCAGGACGGAACAGATAGATGTTCGGACGACGTTTGTAACGTTTGGCTGCCCCATCGCCACCATAGTAGCGGTTGCGGCGGTCTTGTTTCTGTGCCGCCTTCTCCTGTTCCTCTGCTATGCGGTTGATGTCTGCCTGACTGTGTTTCTTCAGGTGACCGTCCATGCCGTCGACATTCTCGATACCGAAACCAGTGGCGAGGATGGTAACCTTGACTTTCTTACCGAGGTCAGGGTCAGTGGCAAGTCCCCATTTAATCTCGAAGTCACCAAATTTCGCCATGAACTCATTGACATCGTTCATTTCCTCCATCATTAGAGAATCCTTACCATCCTTGCTACCGGCAAACGAGATGCTGAGCAGGATCTTTTTGGAGTTGAAAACATCGTTGTCATTCAGCAATGGAGAGTTAAGCGCATCATCAATGGCTTTCTTTACACGTCCTTCTCCTTCACCGTAGCCGGTAGACATGATAGCGACGCCTCCATCCTTCAAGACGGTCTTCACATCGTTGAAGTCGAGGTTGATTAATCCGTGGACGGTGATAATCTCTGCGATAGACTTAGCAGCAACAGAAAGCGTGTCGTCTGCTCTTCCGAAAGCATCGAGAACCGACAAATCCGGATAGATTTCGCGCAGACGTTCATTGTTGATAACCAGCAGGGCATCAACGTGCTTTGCCATCTCCTCTACACCATCCAATGCCTGATCAATCTTACGGTCACCCTCAAAACGGAAGGGGATAGTTACGATACCAACCGTCAGAATACCCATTTCCTTGGAGATACGAGCTATGACAGGAGCGGCACCCGTTCCTGTTCCACCACCCATACCAGCAGTAATGAAAGCCATACGAGTACCGTCACTCAGCATATTCTTGATATCCTCAATACTTTCTTCTGCAGCGGCACGAGCCTTTTCAGGTTTATTACCAGCGCCAAGACCTTCCTTGCCCAGTTGCAGATGCACTGGAACGGGGGAGTCGTTGAGTGCCTGATTATCCGTATTACAAAGTACGAAGGTTACGTCGTGGATGCCCTCACGATACATATGGTTGACAGCATTGCCACCGCCGCCACCGACACCGATGACCTTGATAATGCTATTCTCTCTTTCGGGCTCTCCGAAATCTAATAATATATTGTCTATCATAATCTTTAAATGTTAGTTAGTCTTCTTCTTTGATAATATCCTCACCAAATTTCTTCAGGCCCTTGAAAGCCTTATGCCAGAAACTGTTCTCTTTGCGACGTTCAGCCTCGATACGGGCTTCTTCTTCGGCTTTCTCACGAGCAATACGCTCTTCTTCCTCGCGCTTTTGACGGGCTTCCTCCTCTGCACGACGAATCTCCTCAGCCGTGCGGACGACACCAGCAGGGGTTTCTGTTGCTGTACGTGCCTTGCGGTCAGCAAGAGGATCCACAACAGGCTGTTTAGTTGCAAAGAGGTCACCATTCGGATCAACTTCCTGTCCGGCACAATTAATCTCACCCTTAGCAAGAAGTCCGAGAACTGTATTCATCTGCCCGTCTTTGACGTTGATTTCAGGCAGGTTGGAAACGATGGTCTGTGTCACAAACTTCGAAGTACGGATTTTGTCAATATGGGTGTAATTTGTGAATGCCTTTTCGATATCCTTCATGTTAGAGCCTCCACCTGTCAGTACGATACCGCCTAATAGTTTGTCATAGTATTCCTCTGGTACCTGACACCATACGTTGGCAATTATTTCCTCCAATCGTCCTTCGACGATTTCAACGAACTTCCGACTTTCCACTTGACGCTCCGGGTCAATGGAATATTTCAGGTTGTTGTCAATTTCATTATTGTCGGTGAAAGCTGTGGCGTATTTCTGTTTCATCTTTTCGGCATCCTGCTCTTCCATCTGTAAGGAAGCGATGTCCTTGGTGATATTATTACCGCCCAGAGGAATGACAGCGAGATGACGGAGTACATTCTTGAAATAGACACTGACCGTAGTGGTGTCGGCTCCTAAGTCCACCAAGACACAACCAGAGCGTTTCTCCGTCTCTGTCAGTACGCTGTCAGCAAGGGCAAGCGGTGCGAGGTACATCTCTGCCACATTGATTCCCGCAGCCTCAAAACAGAGATTGAGGTTTTTGTAAAATGTCTTCCGTTGCAAGATATTCAGGAAGTTACCCTCAATATGGCTGCATTGGATACCTACCGGATCCAATTGATATTGTGAGTCAACCTTATATTCTTGTACTGCCGCATCGAGAATTTCCTGGTCAGGATACTTCATGTTACGGTTATTATCCATCAGTTCGATAACCATATCCTGCGTGACAACAGTATCGGAAGGCAGTTCCTTGGTAATGACATTGCGAATAGAGCGTATAGACTGACCGCCGACACCCACATACACCTGTGTGATGGATGTCCTGAGTTGTTTCTCCAGTTTGCTGACAATACTTGTCAGGCATTGAGCGGTCTTGTCGATGTTGTACACATAACCTTTGCGGATGAATGAGGAAGACTCCTCTTTCACCACGGCAAGTACTTGAATACTGCCGTCAAGGTTCTTCTTTCCTGCGATACCGGTCATCTTGGATGACCCCAGTTCGATAGCGACGATAAATTCTTTTGGCATCTTTATTTATATTTATTTTCTTGTTATCTTTTTTTCTTACAAATGATTTGGTTGGAAAACTCCAGACTGATATAGGAGTATTTGTTCCATCCAGCTTCACTTAATCCGTAGCGGTAGAATTTCTCCAAGCGGTCGAGTTTCTGTTGGATATTGGAGGGCTGTCCTAAGTAGATGATATGGTCTCCGATACGTGGCACCATTTCGATACTTCCGTCTGCAAGAACATTCAGTTGCTCAATCTGACTATGCCAGAACGGATGGTGGACGATAAAGGTACCGATGCGGGACAGGACTTTCTGTGCGTACTTACGATTGACGACACCTGTCACAACGACCAAATCACTTGTGTACTTGGTGTTGGGCATGATGACACCCTGAGAGTCGATATAATAGTCATCACCATTCTCTGCCTTGACACGTGCGACAGGCAATCGTTGTGTGAGTCTGATCTGGATATGTCCTCCTTGTGTCTTATAACATTCGGCATTCTCAACAAAGGGGTTCTGTTTCAGCGTCTCTTCTATCTTACGAACCTCAATCTGTTTCATCGGCTGTCCTTGCGGATAGATCTTCGCTTGTTGTAACTGGTTTTTGATTTCCATATCTCCCAAGAAACCCTCAACAACACCGTCTTCGACAGCAATGTCCACCTGCGTGCATACCGCTTTCTGGTCATCAGGCTGATTGAAAGCCGTGATGGCAAGAAGCAGATAGACGGCGAGGGCGATGTCTGCTAGGATGATGAAGGATTTCTTCCAGTTAAATGTCATGTTCGGTCTTGAAGTATTTTAGTAATCTGTGGTACTTGGTTGTCTAAGTCCCCGGCTCCCAATACGATGAGGACATCAAAGTTTCGACTCTTGACAAAGTCTAAGACCTCGTCTTTGTGGATGATTTGTTTCTCCACTCCGGGGCGCAGATTGTTATAGATGAGTTCGGATGTCACGCCCTCTATCGGTTGTTCGCGAGCAGGATAAATCTCCGTGAGGATAACCTCGTCCAGTTGACTTAATGCCTCTGCGAAATCTTGATAGAAATCACGGGTGCGGGTGTACAAATGCGGTTGGAAGATGGCAGTAATCTTCCGATTCTGGTACAGTTCCCGAATACTCTTGGCACTCTGATAGATTTCTTTAGGATGGTGGGCATAGTCGCTTAGGAAGACGGTCTTATCATTTTTGATTTTGAAATCAAAGCGACGGTCCACACCTCCGTAGGTCTTCATCCCATAACGGAGTTCTTCTGCTGTACAACCAGCAAGTTGTGCCATTGCCATAGCTGCTATTCCGTTCTCTACGTTGATGGGAACAGGTTGTCCCAGTTCGATGTTAGATACAGATTCAATAGGAGAGATAAAGTCGAAAGTAATCTCACCATTCTCAATATGGATATTCTCCGCATGGAAGTTGCCTTCGTTCAACGCATAGTCATAGCATGTGACACCCTCTTGCAGGTGTTCTTTCATCTCCAAGTCTCGGTGGATAATCAAGGCACCGCCCGGCTGTATCAGTTCGGTGTAATGGCGGAAACTCTCGAGATAGGCCTCCTTGGTGCCGTAGATATCCAGATGGTCGGGATCGGTAGAGGTGATAACAGTCATCCATGGACGGAGCCAATGGAAGGAGCGGTCGAACTCATCAGCCTCTATCACCACATAGTCTGAATCCGATAGGATATAATTAGTGCCATAGTTCTTGGAGATACCTCCAAGGAAAGCGTTACAGTCCAGATGACTCTGATGCATGATATGGGCGCACATCGTAGAAGTCGTGGTCTTGCCATGTGTACCTGCTACGCAGAGTCCTTTGTGTTGACGCGTCAACGTACCTAATACTTGGGCACGTTTCTGTATCTCAAAACCATTGTTGCGGAAATACTGAAGTTCCTGATGCTCTTCGGGAATGGCTGGTGTATAGATGACCAAGCAGTTTTCCGGGTTCTTGCAGGCTTGAGGTATCTCCTCTACGTTTTCTTCATAATGGATAAGCATGCCTTCCTTCTCCAGCTGGCGTGTCAGGTCGCTTGGTGTCTTGTCATAACCAGCAACAACCTGTCCCTTGCTGATGAAGTAGCGGGCGATGGCACTCATTCCAATGCCACCGGCTCCTACAAAATAGACTGCTTTGATATCTTTTAGTTCCATGGGTCTAATGGGTTTGGGCTAATCTGATGACTTCTTTGGCAATAATCTCAGCCGAGTCAGGCAGTGCCAGTTTTAATATATGCTCCTTCAAAGATGCCAGTTTCTCTTCATCTTTCACGGTGTCGATAGCAAGAGGCAGTAACAGTTTGGAAGCCTCGCTGTCTTTGACATAGATGGCTGCCTTCACGTTGACAAGTGCCATAGCGTTCTTCGTCTGGTGGTCTTCTGCTACATTCGGACTTGGCACTAAGATGACAGGCTTGCCAATCAGACAGAACTCCGAGATACTGCTTGCTCCGGCACGGCTGATAACCAGGTCTGCTGCTTTATAAGCGACACCCATGTCACTGATGAAGTCGGTGACAATCAGATTATCAGGTTGTCCTTCTTTCTGTAATTGTTCCATGATGGAAGCATGATAGTATTTTCCTGTCTGCCACACAAACTGAACCCCACAATCGCGTATCAGGTCCAAATGTTGAAGGACACTCTCGTTGATAGTACGGGCTCCCAGACTTCCTCCTACCAAAAGAATTGTTTTCTTGGCGGGGTCCAGTCCGAAGGAGCGTATGGCATCCTCGTGGGATACGGTGGTCTCCAATAATGACTGACGTACAGGATTACCTGTCTTGATAATCTTGTCTGCAGGGAAGAAACGCTCCATCCCATCGTAGGCGACACAAATCTTCTCGGCTTTCTTTGCCAAGAGTTTATTCGTAACACCTGCATAGGAATTCTGTTCCTGTATCAGGCAAGGGATACCCATAGCAGCAGCTTTATTAAGAGTTGGACCACTGGCATAGCCACCCACACCGACAGCAACCTGTGGATTGAAGTTCTTGATGATGCTTTTTGCCTTTCGCTGGCTTTTCCATATCTTATACAGGACTTTGAAGTTCTTCAGCAGATTCTTACGGTCGAATCCACAAATTGGCAATCCTTTTATTTCATAACCTGCGGCAGGTACACGCTGCATCTCCATACGACCTAAAGCCCCCACAAAGAGAATCTGTGCCTCAGGGCGGAGAGCCTTAATAGCGTTAGCAATGGATATAGCCGGGAAGATATGTCCACCCGTGCCACCACCACTGATAATTACCCTTAAATCGTCATTCATACACCTTATTATATATAGTACCTTGCAAAATTACGAATTAAATTTCTTTTTGGCGAATGTTATTAGATATTTTTTGCATCTATAGGTTCTTTCTTCATTTTTGCCGAGCGACTGATGCTAAGAATGGCACCCACATAAGCACAGTTGATGATGGTAGAAGTACCTCCTTTGGATATCAAAGGCAATGGTTGTCCCGTTACAGGGGCGAGTCCTACGGCTACCATCATGTTGAATGCCGCTTGAACAACTAATAGCAGGGCAAATCCCATAACCAGAAAGGCTGGGAAATTATTCTCACACCGACTTGCGATACGTGCCGCCCGATAGAGAAGGATGACATACAGGAACACGACGAACGCAGCTCCAAATAATCCTAACTCTTCGATGACAATGGCATAGATGAAGTCGGAGAATGCTTGTGACAGGAAATCACGTTCTACGCTTTGTCCAGGACCCTTACCGATGATATTGCTAGATACGATGGCGATATTGGCATGTGCTACCTGTGCGTCTTTATCGAGGTCATAATCTTTG
Source organism: uncultured Prevotellaceae bacterium (assembly GCA_902800585.1). Taxonomy (GTDB): domain Bacteria; phylum Bacteroidota; class Bacteroidia; order Bacteroidales; family Bacteroidaceae; genus Prevotella. The sequence continues at coordinate 33,753 of CADCEW010000012.1, read as the reverse complement.
GGTGCCACATCGTCTTCTCCGAATTTCAGGATACGTCCCTTCCAAGTGTCAGCACGGTGAAGCAGTTTCTCTATCTTGCTTTTTTTCTTTGGTTGTTCATTCTGTACTTGCTCCGTCTTAGCCAGTTCCTCCTGTCCTGTGGTGTCGCGTCCTACCATCATCACCATAGATATACCGAAGAAGACCAAGAAGGCGCAGATGCCAATCAATTTGCCCAGTTGCTTCATGGGGACCAGTCCAATGAACATCATGAGAACGACCACAGCAAACAGTAATGCTGCAGTGGAAAGATTCTCAAGACCGATGAGGAAACAGGTGGGCAGCGTAATCCAGAGAATCCATTTGAAAGCCTTCCTATCGGCACCGTTCTCCCGTTGCATGGCACTGAGGATCTGTGCTGTGGCAAGGACGATAGTTCCTTTGGCAATCTCTGAGGGTTGGAAGGTAAAGCCGACCAAGGAGATGACACGGTTGGCACCGTTAATAGTCTGTCCGCCAATGAGTACCCACAACAGGGTGAGCGCACTGATAAATAACAAGAAAGGAGTCATGAGTTTGAAGAAGCGACAAGGGATATTGAGCGTGATGATGGCTACAATCACGCCAAAGATAATCGTTCCCGTATGATAGACGATAGGACCGATGTAGTTATGACTCTTATAGGTCAGGTTACTCGAGGCAGAGAACACCTCTACGATACTGATCATACAGAGAAAGAAGAACACCATCCAGATGACCTTGTCTCCTTTGAAAATATTACCTATCTTTTTGTTCATATCCTATAGATTCCTTGCCAGTTCCTTGAATTGTTCTCCGCGATCTTCCATATTCTTGAAGAGATCGAAAGAGGCACAGCATGGACTCAAAAGAACCGTCATGCCTGACTCTGCCATCTCATAACATGCCTCGATGCATTCCTTCATGGAATGGGTGTCACGGAAGGGGATACCAAGACCATCGAAATTATCATGCAGTTTCTGGTTGTCGGCACCGAGGTAGACTAACCCTGCACATTTCTCCTTGACCAGTGGTTTGATGGGATCATAGTCGTTACCTTTGTCTTTGCCGCCAATAATCAGAATCGTCTTGGTCTTCATACTCTCCAAAGCATACCAGCAGGCATCGACATTGGTCGCCTTGGAGTCGTTGATATACTGGACGCCACGAACCGTACACACCTTCTCCAAACGATGTTCCACGCCAGGGAAGTCACTCAACGACTGACGGATGACATCTTTCTTGATACCTGCGATGTTGGCAGCGATACCGGCAGCCAGAGAGTTATAGATGTTGTGCTTGCCTGTGAGACTGAGAGACTCCTGTTCCATGTTGAAGGGCTCAGGTTGTTCTATCTTGTATTGTCCCTCCTCAATATAACCGATACTACCTTTCTCCTTCAGTTCAGAGAAGGGGTATTGGATAGAGAGGATATGATATTTCTCCAGTTCTTTCTTGATGATTGGATCGTCGTTCCAATAAATGAAGGCATCCTGTGGAGTCTGATTCTGAATGATACGCATCTTCGAGTCCACATAGTTCTGCATCTTGAAATCGTAGCGGTCCAGGTGGTCTGGTGTGATATTCAGCAGAATGGCAATATTAGCACGGAAGTCATACATGTTGTCCAACTGGAAGGAACTCAACTCGATGATATAGTATTCGTGTGGGTCCTCTGCCACTTGCAGGGCTAGGGAGTTTCCGATATTGCCTGCCAGTCCTGCATCGTATCCAGCCTTCTTGAAGATATGATAGATGAGGCTCGTGGTGGTTGTCTTACCATTGGAACCAGTGATACAGATCATCTTAGAGTCCGTGTAGCGACCAGCGAACTCGATCTCACTGATGATAGGAATCTCCTTCTCCTTGATTTTCGCAATCATCGGTGCTGTATCGGGAATGCCCGGGCTCTTGATAATCTCGTCGGCATTCAGAATCTTCTCTTCCGTGTGCTGACCTTCCTCCCACTCAATATGGTGGTCATCCATAAGTTTCTTGTATTTCTCATTGATTTTTGAGAGGTCACTGACAAATACCTCAAAACCCTCTTTCTGGGCGAGGACAGCGGCACCTGCACCACTTTCTCCAGCTCCTAATATCACTATTCTACTCATATATCTCTTATCTTACCTTCAAAGTTATGATTGTTAATGCTACTAATATGATTGTGGTAATCCAGAAGCGGATGGTAATCTTCGACTCATGGAAGGGACGATGAGGCCATCCTTTCAGGATATACGTGCTTGTTTGGTCGAGTTGAGAATCCAAGCGACGGAAGGTGTCGTGGATAGGTGTGGCACGGAACACACGTACGCGCTTGCCTTTGCGCTTCTGTATCTTAAACCACTGTGTCTGGATGATAACACTCAGGCTCTCAATGAAGAAGATACCACAGAGAATCGGCAACAGCAACTCCTTGTGGATTATGATGGCACAAACACCGATAATACCGCCAATCGTCAGGGAACCCGTGTCACCCATGAAGACCTGTGCAGGGTAGGCGTTATACCAGAGGAAACCAATCATGGCACCGACGAAGGCACTGAGGAATACGACCAGTTCCTGTGAGCCTGGGATATACATGATATCGAAATAGGCAGCATAGACGATATGACTACTCACATAGGAAAAAATAATCAATGCGACACCAATGATGGCGGAATTTCCAGAACACATACCATCCATACCGTCATTGAGGTTGGCTCCGTTGCTGACAGCAGTGACAACGAAGATCGTCATCAGGACAAAGAGAATCCATCCTGCCGCTACCTTGTATTTTCCACAGAACGACATCACGTCTGAATAGTTCAGGTTGTGGTTCTTGATAAACGGAATGGTGGTCTGCAACGATTTGACCGCCTCCGTCTTATGCTTGACAACAATCTCCTGTTTGTTTTGCTGAGGCACTGAGACGTTCTCACGAATGACAGCATCAGGACTGAGCCAAAGCACTAATCCGACGATGAAACCGATGGATACCTGTCCAATGATTTTATAGATTCCCTTCAGTCCGTCTTTGTTTTTTCTAAAAATCTTGATATAGTCGTCCATGAAGCCCAGGAAACCGAGCCATACTGTGGTGACAATCATTAGGATGAGATAGATGTTTCGCATACGGCCTAATAGTAGTACTGGAACCAGAATGGAGACGATGATGATGATGCCTCCCATGGTGGGAACCCCTTTCTTCTCTACGCCAAACGGATCGATGCTGACATCGCGTGCCGTTTCGGAGATATTGCGTCGTTTCATCCATTTGATGAATCGCTCACCGAACCATGCGGAGATAATGAGTGACAGGATGAGTGCCAACAGTGCGCGAAAGGAGATATACGCCCAGATATGCGCGCCTGGGATGTTGTACTGTTCTAAAAATCTGAAAAGGTAGTATAGCATATTCTTTATTTACAATTTGACTATTTACAATTTACTATTGAACCACGCCGAAGATTTCACGTACTACTTCACGGTCATCAAAATGGTGTTTGACACCCTTGATTTCCTGATAGTCCTCATGTCCTTTGCCTGCAATCAGGATGACATCGCCCTTCTGTGCCATCATACAAGCTGTACGGATGGCTTCCTTACGGTCAGTGATACTGATAGTTTTTTTCATCTGTTGGGCATTGAGTCCTGCTAGCATGTCGTTGATGATGTCCTGTGGTTCTTCAAAACGGGGATTGTCGCTGGTGATGATGACACGGTCGCTCTGTTTGGCAGCCTCCTGCGCCATCAACGGACGCTTGCCCTTGTCTCTGTTGCCGCCTGCACCGCAAACCGTGATGATTTGTCCACTCTTTCCCTCCAACACTTCATGGATGGCGTTGAGTACGTTTTCCAAGGCATCGGGGGTGTGTGCATAGTCGACAATCGCCGTGACTCCCTCTTTGGAACGGATAGGTTCCAAGCGTCCTGCCACACTCTTAAGTGTACTCAGTATAACGAGGATATCCTCGGGTTTCTTGCCTAACATGATGGCAGCCCCATAGACCGCCAAAAGGTTGCTGACATTGAATTTCCCAATAAACTGTACTCCGACTTCACGACCGTCAATCTCCAAGTACATACCCTCAAAATGACACTCGATGATGCGGGCTCGGAAATCTGCCATCGTACGAGTAGAATAGGTCTTGACCTTTGCCTTGCAGTTCTGAACCATCACACTACCGTTCTTGTCGTCGGCATTAGTGATAGCGAAAGCATCTTTGGAAAGACCGTCGAAGAACGCCTTCTTGGCATCACGGTAGTTCTCAAAGGTCTTATGGTAGTCTAAGTGGTCACGTGTCAGATTCGTAAACAAACCACCTGTAAATTTCAGTCCGCCGATGCGCTGTTGGGCAATAGCATGACTGGAACATTCCATGAAAGCATACTCACAACCTGCTTCCACCATCTGATGAAGCAGTCGGTTGAGTTCAATAGGATCAGGTGTGGTATGGTCGGCAGGGATGGCCTCATCCTCGATATAGTTGCAAACCGTAGAAAGCAGTCCGCACTTATGTCCGAACTTACGGAACATATTATATAATAAGGTGGCGATGGTGGTCTTGCCATTTGTTCCAGTCACACCCACCAGTTTCAGTTTAGTGGAAGGCTCTCCGAAGAATACGGTGGCTACGGGTCCTACGGCACTCTCCGTAGAGTCTACCTGTACATAAGTGACTCCATCTGCCTTCTCTTCAGGCAGGTCTTCACACAGGACGGCAGTGGCACCGAGTTCCAATGCCTTGGGGATGAACTTATGTCCGTCCGTCTGTGTTCCTTTCATGGCAACAAACAGATGCCCTTTCTCAATCTTGCGTGAGTCGATGTTGACACCTGTGATGTCAACATTCTCAGAACCGATGATACAAAGCGGTTTTACGTTTTTAAGGAGTTCACTTAGTTTCATATCTATAGTTTTTATTCTAATACTAATACACACTCACTGCCTCTCATGACCTGTTTTCCTGCAGGATAACTCTGCCTCTTCACCTTGCCACGTCCGTGCAGTTTGACTCTCAGTCCCTGACTTTCCAAAAGATACACGGCATCTTTCGCTCCCATGCCTGTTACATCCGGGGTGATGTTCTTGTTGACATCCACTTTCTGCAGGGCCACCTGTGAATGCTGTCGCTCTGCCTTTCCCCATATCGGATTACCATTGGCATAGGAACCGCTCCATTCCTGATTGGTCTTGATGCCCAGATGCTGGAGGACATAATTGGCATCCATGATGTTTCCGTTCTTTACGTCGGGAATACTGACGGAGGTGGTGTCATGGGCATCCTTGACACTCAGTTTCAGGTTACGGGCCATTACGCCTTCCGCAATCTGATGGAAGACGACACCACTCATACCACCACCAGAAGCTGGTAGTCCTGTCTTTTTCAGACAGACGATACAGGTATAGCGGGGATTGTCAGCAGGGAAGAATCCTGCAAATGACAACCAGTATTTGACAACGCCGGTTTTATAACCGCCGCCTTCTGCAATCTGTGCCGTACCCGTCTTTCCTGCCACCTTGAACATCCGTGAACCTGCCTTTCTTCCAAGACCCTGGCTGACAACATGTTCTAGAATAGTCTGCATGGTCTTGATGGTCTGTGGCTTGGCAATACGTCGTTCCATGACTTTCTCAGGTGGTATTTCTGCGATGACTTTACCGTCTTTCATGATACTCTTGACAAAACGGGGACGCATCATGATACCGTCATTGGCGATGGCATTATAGAATGTCACTGTTGAAATGGGCGGAATCTGCGTCTCATAACCGATGGACATCCAGGGCAATGCCGTCATACTCCAGTTCGTCCAGTGTCCGTACTTGTCTTTTTGTGGCATACGGATATGAGGACGTGCATAACCTTTGATGGGTAGTTTCAAGTCTGCGGCGATGCCGGTACGATAGATGCCTTCAATATATTTCTCGGGATGACTGCCGTATTTCTCATCGATGATACGGCTGACACCGATATTGGAACTGACTTCCAGCACACGAGGAAGGGAGATATTGCCATAACCGCCGCGTCGCCAGTTGTGATCTTTCATCTCTTTGCCGTGCATGGGCCACACACCGCAACCGGTCTCTACGCGGTAGGTCGTATCAACGACACCGTCGTCAAGGGCAACGAGGATAGAGGCGGTCTTGAATACCGAACCAGGCTCACGTAAGTCGGAAACGGCGTTGTTCTTCACCTCACGGTATTCGCCATCCGCACAGCGTGTCATGTTCACAATAGCCTTGATGTCACCTGTCTTCACTTCCATCAGAATCGCCACACCGAGGTCACCGCCAATCAGTTTCAACTCGTCAATGACGGCACGTTCGGCAAGGTCTTGCATATTCACGTCAATGGTAGTGACGATGTCACAGCCGTCGATAGGCAGTGTGACGGGGATATTCATGTATTTGTTCAGGATTTTACGTCGGTTGGTCAAACCAGAAGTTCCACGCAGGACAGAGTCATAGGCGAGTTCAAGTCCTTGTCGCGCACTGTCCTTGGCGCCGAACATCGAACCGATGGTACGCACGGCTAAAGAACCGAAGGGGCGACGACGTGCATTATATTCTTCTTCATGGAAGCCGCTCTTGTATTTCGACATGCGGAAGAGGGGCAACTGCTTGACTTCCGTATAGGTGTTATAATCGATGCGGTGAGGCCAGATGGGCCAGTGTTTGGCACCGACAGAACCGTTCTTGTTGACATGCTTTCGTCCTTCTTCGAGATGCTTCTTGAACTCCTCAGCAGACTGCTGTGGGAATATCTCATGAAGTCCCATGCAGATGGAGTCTATTTTCTCCTCTAAGATAGAGTCTTTCTCTTGGCCGCCTGCCTGGAAATCCATGTATATCTTATATTCAGGGATGGAACTTGCCATCAACTGACCGTCGCTGCTGAGGATGTTTCCGCGTTTGGGTTTTACACTGACACTGTCTTTCTTCAGTCGGTCAGCCACTTCCGTCCAATACTGTTTCTTCGCCGTCATGATATAGAAGGCCTTGCCGATGACGGCCAATCCTATGATGGTCAGCACTACGGCAATCGCCATATAGCGCGGTATCACCTTGTCGTTCTCGAATTTACTCATGACGTTCTTCTATTCTGGTATTTGAATGATATAAGGAGGCTGGTCTGCGATGTGCAGCAAGGAGTCCTTGTTTTGTTTCAATATCTCAAGTACATGACTCTCGCGGCATTTCTCCGTCAGTGTACTGGAGGCTGCCAGTGCCTTGTTCTTGGCATCTTTCAACTCCGTCTCCAATCGGTCGATGGTCTGCATGTCCTGCTGACACTGATAACGGAATGCCACATAGACGATCGTGAAGGCGACGATGAGCAGGAAAAGCCATATTTGTGAGCGCACCATCCCTGCCGTCAGGATGTCACCGCCAAGAATCGTACGGAGATTGACTTGCTGGGAGGGCCTTGGGTCCTCTTCACTTGCCGTCTCCTTGATGATCTTGATGGTTTCCTTCAGCGCCTCTTCGGCACGGGCGTCTTTCTCATCGCCTTGTTCTTCTTCTGGCTCAACGGGCAGTTCGATTTCCTGCAGTTCTTCTTGTATATCGTCTTTTTTCATGTGCTTATATCTTTTCTGCGATTCTAAGTTTGGCACTGCGGCTTCTCGGATTCATCTGTAACTCATCCTCTGTCGGAGTGATGACTTTGTTGGATACCGTTCTAAAAGGACAGGAGATACGTCCGAAAAAATCCTGTTCGACTTTCCCTTCGGCATTCCCTGCCTTCATGACATTCTTCACGATACGGTCTTCCAGCGAGTGGTAGGTGATGACACTGAGTCTTCCTTCTTTTGTCAACAGACTTGTTGCACTCTTCAGCATGTCACGTAAGGCATCCATTTCGTGGTTCACCTCAATACGCAGTGCCTGATAGAGTCTTGCCAAATCTTTCTTCTCCTTCTCTGTGCGGATGAGTTTTTTGGTTGCTTTCGTCAAATCTGCAGTGGTCTCAATCCGTTTCTGCTGACGGTAAGCGCAGATGGCTGCAGTGATACGGCGTGCATTCTTCAGTTCTCCATAGAGATAGAACACGTCCGCCAAAGCTTCTTCACTATATTCGTTGAGGATGTCTGCTGCGGTCTTGCCTGCTCGTTTGTTCATGCGCATATCAAGCGGAGCGTCGTAGCGAAAAGAGAAACCGCGTGTCTCATCGTCGAAATGGTGGGAGGATACGCCTAAGTCGGCCAACAGTCCGTCAATCTGTTCCACACCGTAATAGCGCATCCAGTTACTGAGGTATCTGAAATTGCTGCGAACGAAAGTAAAACGGTCGTCGTCAACGATGTTCTGTTCGGCATCTGCATCCTGGTCGAAACTGTACAGATGTCCTTTCTTGCCTAAACGGGAAAGAATCTCACGACTGTGACCGCCTCCGCCGAAGGTTACATCCACATAGATACCGTCAGACTTGATGTCAAGTCCATCAACACTCTCCTTCAGGAGAACAGGTACGTGGTATGTCTCAGCGGTTGTCACCATTTTCAACTTTCAACTTTCATCAGTTCTTCCAAGGCGGCTCCGAAATCTTCGGGCGTCATCTGCTGCTCTTCGGCCTTTTGCACGCTCCATATCTCGATGGTGTCACCCATGCCTACGAACTTGATGTCCTGCTCGATGGCTGCCATGCGCTGATAGCGTTTGGGAATCAGGAAGCGTCCGTTGCCGTCTAAGGAAATCAACTCCACCTCGCTGACGAACTGACGGTACACCTGTTGTTGCTGCTTGCTCCAACGGTTCAGTCGCTGCCGCATCTGATCCATCTGTTCGTTCCATACGGACTCAGGGTAGAGTACCAGACAAGCTTGGAATACGTCTTTTCTCAAGACCAGCCGTTCTTCTCCGCCGGCTTGCAGAACCTTGCGGAAAACAGCAGGAAGGAAGGCACGTCCCTTGGCGTCTGTCTTTGCTTCAATATTACCTAAAAATCGCATGCGTACTTCTTTTAATGATATCGGTTGCAAAATTAATCAATTTCCTCCACAATTCCCCACAATTCCCCACATTATTTTCATAAATAAACTTTTAAATTTTCTTAAAACATAATAAGTCATTGATTTTAAGCAAATTAGATGATTGATTATTGGTGGGGAGATTCTGCTTTAGAGCTTTCCGCTTATTCTAATGCCTTCTCTTACTTGTTGGAGTATCTTCTATGACGTGTTCTAAAGGCTGTTATGTCTGATGGTAAAGACAGTTATACCCCTATAGGAGATACGGGAATACCCCCTTAACAGATACTGGAGTAAGGGGTGAATATAAAGGTTAAAGGTTAAGGGTTAGAGTGTCATGAGTGTCATGTGTCATGAGTGTCATTAAGGATTTTTGATGCGAATTTCATCCATAATATAAATATATATTTATATATATTTATATTATGAGACTTTTTAGAGAGTTCCGAATTCCTTAATGACACATGACACTCATGACACTCATGACCACTTTTAAAATATTTTTTCGTAAAAAAAGCTGCACATTTTTCAGGAAAAAGTGCAGATTCTCAAACAAAATGATTATTTTTGCATGCTGTTAGTGTGAAAACGTGAGAGGAATGGAACAAATCTCGGAGAAAACGATAGATATCGAGAAGATTCTCAAGAACAAGATGGGAGCCAAGGCAAAATGGGTTCCTGGTTTTCTTGTCTCATGGTTGAAACGCATTATCCATCAGGATCAGGTGAACGCCTTCCTCTGGGAGAGTCGTGACAAGACAGGCACGGAATGGCTGGAGGCTTGTGTGGAGTATCTGCAGATGACACTTGTAGTCAAAGGTAAGGAAAACCTGCCCGACAAAAACGACGGCCGTTTGTACACTTTCGTATCGAACCATCCCTTGGGTGGAGAAGACGGTGTTGCCTTGGGTGCCATTATTGGTCGACACTATGACAGCCGTTTCCGCTATCTCGTCAACGACCTGTTGATGAATCTCCCAGGACTGGCTCCCTTGTGTATTCCCATCAACAAGACAGGCAAACAGAGTCGTAACTTCCCAGCGATGGTAAAGGCTGGTTTCGAGAGCGACAACCACATGCTGATGTATCCTGCAGGTATATGCTCACGCAAGCGCAACGGAGTCATCCGAGACATCCCTTGGTCGAAGACCTTTATCGCCAAGAGTGTGGAGTATCAGCGTGATGTCATTCCTATCCATTTCAGCGGAGAAAACTCCAAATTCTTCTACCGTCTGGCAAACTTCAGCGACAAACATCTGAAATTCAACCTTGCGATGCTGTTTTTAGTCGATGAAATGTATAAGAATGTAGGTAAGACGTTCGAAGTGAAGATTGGAAAACCCATCCCCTGGCAGACTTTTGATAAGAGCAAGACTCCGATGGAATGGGCACAATTTGTACAAGACAAAGTATATTCCCTATAAACCCAACAACCAATAACAGACATGGAACAGAACATTATCCAGCCGATTGACAAAGAATTGCTCAAGAGCGAACTGACGCCCGACAAGCAGTTGCGCTTGACTAACAAGAGCAATAATGAGATTTATGTCGTGACCGTGCATAATGCACCAAATGTGGTGAAGGAGGTAGGACGTCTTCGTGAGATTGTGTTCCGTGAGGCTGGAGGCGGTACTGGAAAGGAGATGGATCTCGATGAATTCGACATTTGTGACAATTGTTACAAACAGTTGCTGGTTTGGAATCCGGAGGCTGAAGAGATTATCGGCGGCTATCGTTACTTGTTAGGTACGGATTGGGAATACGACGATAAGGGACAGCCCATCCTCGCCACGAGTCATATGTTCCATTTCTCCGAGAAATTCCTGAAAGAATACGCCCCTTATACGGCAGAGTTAGGACGCTCATTTGTGTCACTGCCATATCAGTCTTCCCGTATGGGTGCCAAGAGTTTGTTTGCCCTTGATAACCTGTGGGATGGTTTGGGTGCCTTGACAGTGATTCGTCCCAATATCCGTTACTATTTCGGTAAGATGACGATGTATCCCTCGTATATCCGCAAGGGACGTGATATGATTCTTTATTTCCTGAAGAAATATTTTGATGACAAGGATAAGTTGATTATCCCGATGAAACCGCTGGAATTGGAGAGTAATCCGAAGGAATTAAAAACACTTTTCAGTGGCAATAACTTCAAGGAAGACTACCTCATTCTGAACCGTGAAATCCGTAAAATGGGATATAATATTCCTCCGTTGGTAAATGCTTATATGGGACTGTCCCCTACGATGAAGCTCTTCGGTACCGCTATCAATTATGGTTTTGGTGATGTGGAGGAGACCGGTATCCTGATTGCCATTGACGAGATTTTCGAAGAGAAGCGTAAACGTCATATTGACTCCTATATCCGTGAACACCATGATGAACTGGAAATCACGTCAGGAGCCAATAAGATTATCTATAAGGATAAGGAAAAATAGGCGATTTTATCGCTTCCTGGCTATACAATGGGAAGTGAGATACCATTAATCTTTTGATAGACATCCAAGGCATAAACATCGGTCATTCCGGCAATATAGTCGATGACCGCCATGATGCGTGACTCTAAGTCGGGGGCGTCGATGTCGTATTGGTTGGACACACGGTCGATGATTTGCTTGGAATAGAAACGGTCGGGATGTGTCACTGCCTCTACCATCTGTTCCATCAGTGTTGCCATGATTTTGAAACCCGATAACTCCACGTCCAAAACAGGGCGGCTGCGGTAGATGCGTTTGAAGGATAACTTCGCGCAATGGCTGTAAGCTTCTGCCTGTGTGGAATTGATATGTTCAATCAGACTGCCCTTGAAAGTTCCTGCCAATATCTCTTCCTCGTGTTCTATGAAGGTGTTGACGCATTCGTTCTCTAATTTGCCGATGACACAGGCACGCATATAGACCACCTTCTCGTTGGCATCCAGTAAACCTTCGTCGGTAATACGGTTCAAAATCTTCGTCTGATTCTCTTCGTCAAAGAAACTCAATAGTAGCGCTTCTGTTTCCTCATAAGAGAGAATCTTCAGTTTATGAGCGTCCTCGATATCCATGATTTCATAACAGATATCGTCGGCTGCCTCTACCAAATATACCAAAGGATGACGGACATATCGTAATGGCTCTCCTTCTTTCGAGAGGCGAATAATGCCCATTTCATCGGCAAGTCTCTGGTAGCATTCCTCTTCAGTATGGAAGAAACCGAACTTTCCCTTCTCGCCAGCGGCAGAAGAGGCAAAAGGATATTTCACGATGCTTGCCAACGTACTGTAGGTCATTACGAAACCACCTGGACGACGTCCCTTGAACTGATGAGTCAAGAGGCGGAAAGCATTGGCGTTTCCCTCAAAATGGGTGATATCATCCCAGAAGACAGGAGTGACCTGTTCTTTTAGAACACTTCCTTTCCCTTCTGTGAAAAAGGTCTGTATCGCCTTCTCACCACTATGGCCGAAAGGAGGATTGCCTAAGTCGTGTGCAAGGCATGCCGTACTGACAATCTGTCCGATCTGCTCAAACATGGTGTCCTTCAGTTCGGGGTATTTGCTACGGATGAGACCTTGGGCGACGTCATTACCTAATGACATGCCCACACTTGCCACCTCCAAAGAGTGTGTCAGTCGGTTGTGGACGAAGACACTGCCGGGCAAAGGGAATACCTGTGTCTTGTTCTGCAGGCGACGGAAAGGTGCCGAAAAGATAAGCCGGTCATAGTCGCGTTTGAATTCGGTACGGTCGTCATGACGTTCCGTGTGGCGGTATTCTTGTCCCAACCGCTTGTTTGAAATGAGTTGTTTCCAGTCCATTATGGTGCAAAGATAGTAATAAATGAGTGAAAAGTAGCCTTTTTTGTACAAAAACTCACATTTTTCTTTGAAAAATATGGCTATTTGAATAGAAATGACTAATTTTGCACATTATTATAGTAACATTTCGAAATGATTAAGATAAAAGTTGTCAACAAAGGGCACCAGCAGTTGCCCACCTATGCCACGCCACAGAGTGCGGGCATGGACCTTCGTGCAAACATCGATGAGCCCATTACGCTGCATCCGATGGAACGCTGTCTGATTCCAACAGGATTGCATATCGCCCTGCCGGAAGGCTATGAGGCACAGGTACGTCCTCGCAGTGGACTTGCCTTGAAGCACGGCCTGACTGTGTTAAATGCGCCAGGCACCGTTGATGCCGACTATCGCGGCGACATCGGTGTGGTTCTGATCAATCTCTCGCAAGAGGATTTTGTCATCAATGACGGCGAGCGTATCGCGCAGTTAGTCATTGCCCGTCACGAGCAGGCAGACTTTGTCGTGGTGGAAGAATTGGACCAGACGGAGCGTGGTGAGGGTGGCTACGGACATACAGGAGTGAAATAAAGGATGATGAGCAGGCGGCACATATTGACGTTGGTAATCACTGGTTGGGCAATGACAAGTCTTGCCCAGTCTGTAGTATCTCCGTCCCGTCGCTATGATGCCTTTTTCTTGGAAGCCATCTGTGAGCGTGCCAAAGGTAACAATGATGCTGCCTTCGATTTGTTGCGCCGCTGTGTGGAGATTGACTCTACGAAGTCAGAGGCCTATTACTATATCGCTCAGTATTATGGGGCACTGAAGCAACGCGAGAAGGCGATTGCCTGTATTGAGAAGGCAGCAGCCCTTGAGCCGGCAAATACGACCTATCAGGAAACTTTGGCAAACACGTACATCAATATGCGGCAATACGACAAGGCTGCGATGGTCTTGGAACGCTTGTATGACAAGCATCATGACCGCGATGACGTCCTTGGTATTCTGATAGAGTTGTATGAAGAGCAACATGATTATGAGGCAGCCATCAAAACCTTGACGAAGTTGGAGACGATGGAAGGCAAGAGCGAGCGTCTGTCGTATGCGAAGAGTAACTTCTATACCCAGTTAGGCGACAAGAAGGCTGCCATTGCGGAGATGAAAACCCTTGCAGACCAATATCCCAACGACCAGAACTATCGGGGACTCTATGCCAACACACTGTTTGTGAACGGTCAGAAGAAGAAAGCCCTTGAGATCTACAATGATATCCTCAGGATAGAACCGGATAACCGTAATGCTTTGATGGCGTTGCTTTCCTATGAGAAAACCGAGGGTAATCCGGATCAAGTGGATGCCTTGACGGAGCGTGTTTTGTTGTGCAAGAACATCACTTCACAGGACCGTGTCCTGCTGATGCGTCAGGAGATAGGGCAGAGTGAACAGGATGGTGGTGACTCCACCCGCGTCCTGAATTTGTTCCGCCGGATATTGGAACAGCCGCAGATGGATGCGGATGTCGCCATCCTCTGTGCGACCTATATGAACCTGAAAAAGATGCCGAATGATACGATCAGCGGTGTATTGGAGCAGGTACTGAGAGTCGCTCCCGACAATGCAGCGGCACGTTTGCAGTTAGTTAGTTATGCATGGCAGGCAAATGATATGTCCCGTATTATTACGCTTTGTCAGGATGCACGACAGTATAATCCCGATGAAATGGCATTTTATTACTATCAGGGTATTGCTTATTATAAGCAAGAGAAACTGGATGACGCCCTAAATGCATTTCAGAACGGTATCGGAGTCATTAATCAACAGAGTGATCCTGACATTGTCAGTGACTTTTATGCAGTGATGGGGGACATCCTGCATCAGAAAGGATTGGAGAAAGAGGCTTATGCCGCCTATGATTCCTGTCTGCAATGGAAAGATGACAACTATGGTTGTCTGAATAACTATGCCTATTATCTCAGTGAGAGAAACCAACAGTTGGATAAGGCAGAGCAGATGTCATACCGTACCATCAAGGCAGAACCGAAAAATGCGACCTTCCTAGACACCTATGCCTGGATACTCTTCAAGCAGGAACGCTATGCCGAGGCGAAGATATACATCGACCAAACGTTGCAGTGTGACTCCGACACGTCGGCAGTATTGCTGGAACATGCGGGGGACATTTATTATCATGTGGGAGACCGTGCCCAGGCATTGTCCTATTGGCAACAGGCGTTGGCAAGGGCATCGGAGGCACCCCAGAATGGAACAGAAGACAGAAAACAGATATTGACTCGAAAAATTAAACTCAAAAAATACCTAAAAGAATGAAACCATCACGTATTATGAAAATTGCCGCATTGGCATTGCCTTTGGTATTGGCAGCTTGCGGAACACAGCGAAAGGCTGTGAAGGAAACCTCAGTAACACCTGCTATTCAGAATGCGCAGCAGTTCTTGCAGCAGGTTAACGACAACGCTATGTATGCTAAGTTCATTACCTCTAAGGTAAAATTCTCTGTTGAGGTAGGTAATCAGCAGTTGACTTTGACAGGAAACCTGAAGATGAAGCGCGACGACGTGATTCGTCTGCAACTGATGGCCTTCGGTTTCGTGGAGGCAGGTCGTCTGGAGTTCACGAAGGACTATGTGCTGATTATGGATCGTATCAACAAACAGTTCATCAAGGCGAACTACAATCAGTTGGATTTCATGCGTAACAGCGGATTGA
The DNA here is from genome assembly GCA_902800585.1 of uncultured Prevotellaceae bacterium. Taxonomy (GTDB): domain Bacteria; phylum Bacteroidota; class Bacteroidia; order Bacteroidales; family Bacteroidaceae; genus Prevotella. Next base: position 18,293 of record CADCEW010000012.1, on the reverse strand, counting down.
ACTTCTATTCCCTGCAGTCCCTGTTCTGGAATGAGTTCTTCCAGCCTGGAAAGACCAGAATGACTGACGAGTTGCTGAAGGATTACAAGACCGACCTGATGGGCGAGGATGCCATCATCTCCATGGAGAATGACAAATTGTCCTATCGTTGGCTTGTCGATAAGGCTGCTGCCCAGATTAAGATGGCAAACATCATGTATGAGGACAAGATTCGTGGTGACTATCAGTTGAACTGGGACTATGAGGATTTCAGATCCAGTGGAAAGAAAAAATTCCCATTTGTTCATAACATCCTGTTTAACACGCCAAACAAGACGGTTAAGATGGGTATGACCCTCAATTATCTGGGTAATGACGAGGAATGGGAGACACGTACAGAGGTTTCTGGAAAGTATCGTGAAGTATCTGTCGACGAGATTCTTCGTCGCTTTATGGCTCTGTAACAATCAATGAAACGGATTGGTGTCGTCTTATTATTATTGCTTTTTGTCCTTACTCCCTATGCGCAGCAGAAGCGTACGGGAGTAAAGAAGAAGGCAACCAAGACTGTTGTCACTAAAAAGAAACCTGTCTCAAAGAAGACAACGACGGCTAAGAAGGCGACAACGACGAAAAAGTCAAATACTAAGACACAACCCGTATCTGTTCAGAGCCTGCAAAACCAACGCCAGAAAATTCAGCAGCAGATCAAGGAGCAGGAACAGCGTCTCCGCTCTAATGAGCGTGATGTGAAGAAACGTCTGGAAAACCTGTTGATTCTCAATAGTGAGATAGCCGTTAAACGTCGTACTATTGACACGATCCGCAAGGACTTGTCTTCATTGGACGTAGAGATAGAGATGCTTAACACGGACTTGGCGCTCTTGAAAAAGGAGTTAGAGGCGTGTAAAGAACGCTATGTGAAGTCGATGCGTTACATGCATCGGAAACAGTCGATACAAAGTAAACTGATGTTTATCTTTAGTGCCAACAGTTTCACACAGATGTTCCGTCGTATGCGTTTTATGCGTGAATATGCCTCCTATCAACGCTCTCAGGGTGAGGAAGTGAAGGTCAAGCAGGCGGAAATCAATGCGAAGCAGGTGGAACTGATGGCGGCTCGTGAGAACAAGACCGCGTTGCTGGCGCGTGGTGAGCGTGAGCGACGTTCACTGGAAGGTAAGCAGACAGAGCAGAAGAATGTGGTGTCCACCCTTCAAAAGCAGCAAAAAGAGATACAGGGTATTATCGCGCAGCAGAAGAAGAAAGATGCTGCCTTGAATGCGCAGATCGACCGTTTGATAGCAGAGGAGGTGGCTCGTCAGAAGGCACGTGCTGCTGCAGAGGCGAAGCGTAAGGCTGAGGCGGAGGCTGCGAAGAAGCGTGCCGCTGAATTGGCACGTAAAAAAGCAGAGGCCGAGAAGGCCGCTAAGGAGAATGCCCGTCGTATCGCTGAAGCGAAGGCAAAGGAAGAGAAAGCGAAGGCAGAAGCTCGTGCCGCCCGTAACAAGAAGGCTCGTGAACTTGCTGAGCGACAGGCTAAAGAGGCAGAGGAAGCCCGTATTGCTGCAGAGCGTCGAGCAGAGAAAGAGTCGCGTGAGCATGCCAAGGAAGTGGCAGAGGCTAAGAAGAGTGCAGAAACGTTCGACTATACAATGAGTTCAGAAGACCGCCGTCTCAGTGGTAATTTTGAGAGCAATCGCGGTGCCTTGCCAATGCCTATCACTGGTCCGTATCGTATTGTGAGCCATTTTGGACAGTATAATGTGGAAGGTCTGAGTAATGTGACACTTGATAACAAAGGTATCAATATCAAGGGACAATCAGGTGCTTATGCACGTTCTATCTTCGATGGCGAAGTGAGTGCGGTATTCAGTTTCGGAGGTACCATGGTGGTGATGGTTCGTCATGGAAGTTATATCTCCGTCTATTGCAACCTTGCCTCCGTCAGTGTTCATAAAGGACAGAGGGTAAGTACCCGTCAGACATTAGGAAGGGTAGGACAAGATGATATCCTACAGTTCCAACTGCGCCGTGAAACGGCAAAACTGAATCCGGAATCTTGGTTAGGAAGATAAAATATATGAAAGAGCAGGTAAACTACCTGCCCTTTCTTATCAGTTTGACATACGTCTTAATCGCTTGTTGAATCTCGTCAATACCGATATATTCGTCAGCAGCATGACTACGGCTGGAAGCCCCTGGTCCTAATTTAAAGGAGGGGAAAGGCATCAGAGCCTGATCGGAGAGTGTCGGAGAACCGAAGGGCTTCATCTTCATCCTGATGCATTTCTTAATGAGGGGATGGTCTTGTGAAATACAGGAGGAATGCAGTCGGAAGGACCGTGCCTTCAGTTCGCTCTTCATGTGTTTCTGCAAGAAAGCAAAGAGATACTCGTTTTGATAATACTCATTGGTACGCACGTCAATCACAAATTCCATCTTGTCAGGAATGACATTATGCTGTGTACCTGCATGAATCATGGTGACGGTCGCCTTGGTCTCGCCTAACAAAGGACTGACCTTGCTGAATTTGTAATGACGCAGCCATTGCAAGTCGTCCAAAGCCTCATAGATGGCATTAACCCCTTCGTCCCGTGCGGCATGACCGCTCTTTCCGTGGGCCGTACCGTCAATCACCATCAGTCCTTTCTCTGCAATAGCAGGCTGCATCTCTGTAGGCTCGCCTACGATGGCGACATCAATAGTCGGAAGGTGGGGCAATACAGCAGAGAATCCGTTGGGTCCGCTGACTTCCTCCTCGCAGGATGCTACATATATTATATTATAAGGTAACTCTTTCTCTTGCATCAGGATGCGGTATGCCTGTAACAGACTCACTAATCCGCCTCCGCAGTCATTCGCACCGAGTCCGTACAGTTTCCCGTCCTCAACGACAGGTTCAAAAGGATGACGCGTCCATGTGGCTACAGGCTTCACCGTGTCGATATGTGCATTCAGCAACAGTGTCGGTTTCTTTTTACTAAGTCGCTTGGCAACGATGAGGTTGTTGCCGATGCGCTTGCAGGGCAGTCCCCATGCCTTGATTTGCTTTTGCAACACGTCAGCGGCAGCCTTCTCGTCCCGACTGACGGAAGGGGTACTAATCAGTGCCTGCAACAGCGTTACTGCTTCTTGGGTATAGTCCTTATAGGTCATATCTGTTGCAAAGTTACAAAAAATTATCAATTATCAATTGTCAATTGTCAATTATTTCGTATCTTTGCATGCAAATAAAAAGGGGAAGTTATGCAGATAATCAGTCACATGTCGGTATTGATACACGACTTAGCCAAACATTATGGCGATCGTGAGATGCTGGTCTATCAGGACTTCGGCGGCAAGGAATGGAAATCGTTGTCGTGGAATCAGGTGTCACAGACGGTCAAGCAGGTCAGCAATGCGATGTTGAACCTGGGCGTGAAGGTGCAGGAGAATATCGGTATCTTCTCCCAGAACTCCGTGCAGTATCTGGAGTGTGACTTTGGTGCCTGGGGTATTCGTGCCGTCACAATACCTTTCTATGCTACGAGTTCGGAACAGCAGATACAGTTTATTATCAATGATGCAAAGATTCGTTTTCTCTTTGTCGGCGAACAGGACCAGTATGACCGTGCACGCAGGGTGGTATCGCTCTGTCCTACTTTGGAGCGGATTATCGTATTTGACCCTTTGGTGCATATCTCCTCCCACGACCCCAATGCCCTTTATTTCAGTGATTTCCTGAAATTGGGTGAGAATCTCCCCCGTCAGACAGAAGTAGAGGCACGACAACAGGAAGCTTCTTTCGATGAAATCGCCAATATTCTCTATACGAGTGGTACTACGGGCGAGTCGAAGGGTGTCATTCTGCCGCACTCCCAGTTCCATGCAGCTTTCATTGCTAACGGTAAGTGTGTGCCTGTCAATGAAAAAGACCGTGTAATGAACTTCCTGCCCTATACGCATATCTTTGAGCGCGGTTGGGCTATCTTCGCGTTGACGAAGGGTGCCACGATGATAGTGAACACCCATCCGCAAGAAGTACAGCAGTCGATGCGGGAAACACATCCTACCTGTATGTCGAGTGTGCCCCGTTTCTGGGAGAAGGTATACATGGGTGTGATGGATAAGATAGAACATGCGAGTGTCATGCAGCGTAAACTCTTCAAGCATGCCCTTGCCGTAGGTCGCAAACATAATATCGAATATCTAAGTATAGGTAAGAAACCGCCAATAGCACTCCATTTAGAGTATGAGGTACTTAACCGCACCGTCTTCTCATTAGTCCGAAAGGAGTTGGGTTTGGAGCATGCTCATTTCTTCCCAACAGCAGGTGCAACAGTGAGTGCTCATGTTGAAGAATTCGTCCATTCCATCGGAATAAATATGATTGTGGGCTATGGTTTGACGGAGTCGCTTGCTACGGTTTCTTGCGATCATTTGGGAGAACCTTATACGGTAGGTTCGGTAGGACAGCCCATCGAAGGCATTGATATCAAGATCAGCGAAGAAGGCGAGATTCTGCTGAAAGGTCCGACCATCACACCAGGCTATTATAACCGAGAGGACTTGACGAAGGCAGCCTTTACCGAAGACGGCTATTTCAAGACAGGTGATGCCGGTTATCTGAAAGACGGTGAGTTGTTCCTGACAGAGCGTATCAAGGACCTCTTCAAGACGAGTAACGGCAAGTATATCGCTCCTCAGATGATAGAATCTAAGTTGTTGGTTGATAAATTTATCGATCAAATCGCTATTATTGCAGATCAGCGTAAGTTTGTCTCGGCATTAATCATCCCTGTTTATCCGTTGTTGGAGGAGTATGCCCGTGCTCATCAGATTCCGTTTGAGAACCGTGAGCAACTGTGTGTTAATCCGCAGATTATTGAGATGATGAAGGAACGCATCGATACGTTACAACAGCAACTTGCCCATTATGAGCAAGTAAAACGTTTCACGCTATTGCCTCACCACCTTTCTATGGAAAAAGGAGAACTGACGAATACGCTCAAAATCCGCCGTCGCGTACTTTATGAGAACTACAAGGTGGAAATTGATAAGATGTACGAAGAGTAATGATTACACAAGACCAACTAAAGGATGTCTTGGATAGGACAGACAAGCTATGTCACTATCTGAAGATTGATGAAAAGAAGATAGAATACGAGGAAGAGGATCTTCGTACACAGGCTCCTGACTTCTGGGAAGACCAGAAACGTGCAGAAGAGCAGATGAAGAAGGTAAAAGCCATCAAGAAATGGATTGACGGCTATAATGAGGTGCGTAGTGCTGCTGATGAGCTCCAACTTGCCTTTGACTTCTATAAGGAGGAGATGGTGACAGAGGAAGAGGTAGATGCGGACTATCGTCGTGCTGTCGGACTGATAGAGGATTTGGAACTCAAGAACATGCTACGCCAGAAGGAAGACCCGATGGAGTGTGTCTTGAAAATCAACCCAGGTGCCGGAGGTACGGAGAGTCAGGACTGGGCTTCGATGCTGATGCGTATGTATCAGCGATGGGCGGAAGCGCATGGCTATAAGGTAAGCATCTCTAACCTACAGGATGGTGATGAAGCAGGTATCAAAAGTGTAACGATGCAGATTGAAGGTGGCGAGTATGCCTATGGCTATCTGAAGTCAGAGAATGGCGTGCATCGTCTGGTGCGTGTGTCTCCTTTTAACGCCCAGGGTAAACGCATGACTTCTTTCGCTTCTGTCTTTGTCACGCCATTGGTTGACGATACCATCGAAGTGTATGTCGACCCTGCCAAACTCTCATGGGATACTTTCCGCTCCAGTGGAGCTGGTGGACAGAATGTGAATAAAGTGGAGTCAGGTGTCCGTCTGCGTTATTGGTACACCGACCCGGATACGGGCGAGGAAGAAGAAATCCTCATTGAGAATACAGAAACGCGTGATCAGCCGAAGAACAAGGAACGTGCGATGGCATTACTCCGTTCCCAACTCTATGACCGTGCTATGAAGAAACGCCTGGAGGCACAGGCAAAGATAGAGGCAGGTAAGAAAAAAATAGAGTGGGGTTCGCAGATCCGCTCGTATGTCTTCGACGACCGTCGAGTGAAAGACCATCGTACCAACTATCAGACGTCGGATGTCGATGGGGTGATGGATGGAAAAATCGACGATTTCATCAAGGCTTATCTAATGGAATTCCCAGTAACGGATGAACAATAAACATTAAAACTAAAATATTATGAGCAAGAAAAATCAGACAAAGCGTGAAGCATACGCTAAAAAACAGGAAGAGAAGGGTAAGAAAGTGATGGTGTGGATTTTCGGGGTTCTGTTAGCCCTTGCCCTTATTTACCTGATCTGGTCCTTCTCCTTGTTGTCATAATGGCATTGGAGATAGAACGAAAATTCTTGGTACTGAACGATTCCTACAAACAGGAATCGTTCAGTCATAGTCACATCCAACAAGGTTATATTTGTAGTGAACGTGGTCGTACTGTCAGGGTACGCATTCGTGACGAACAGGCTTTTCTCACCATCAAAGGCCTCAGTACGGACAACGGTCTCTCCCGTTATGAGTTCGAGAAAGAGATTACCTTAGAGGAAGGTAAACAACTCATGCAATTGTGTGAACCGGGCATGATTGACAAAATTCGCTGGTTAGTGAAGTTCGAACAGCATATTTTTGAAGTGGATGAGTTTTTTGGTGAAAATGCTGGTTTGGTAATGGCAGAAGTGGAACTTTCATCGGTTTATGAAAGTGTAAAATTGCCCGATTTCATCGGAAAAGAAGTGACAGGAGATCGCCGCTATTATAATAGTCATTTACGCAAACATCCATTCAAAGAATGGAAATAATCTGTTAGTTTGGGGTCTTTTCGAAATGTTAAAAAATCCCCCACCCTGTAAAAAAATCGACAAAAAGTTGCACATTATATATAAAAATTTACTATCTTTGCACTATAAAACCATATGATAAGGTATAGTGAAGAGAAATAGATTCTATATTGGGGTTGTTTTTTTGTTCTTGACTTTTTGTCAACAAGCGGTTGCACAGCAGGTAACGATTAGTAATAATCTGTTGTACGACGCATGGCTGACCCCCAACTTACGAGTAGGTTTACGACTGGCTCCCCATTGGTCAATGGGAGTGACTGGAGGCTATCGTCCCTGGCCCTCCGATGACAAAACGTCCCGCAAGTGGAGACACTTGCTGATTTCTCCAGATGTACGTTATTGGACAGACTCTGTGAATGTACATCATTTCTTCGGTGTCAACTTGATTTATAGCCATTACAATCTGGCAGAGTTAAAACTCCCCTTTGGACTATACAAGGGTTTGCGTCATGAGCGCCGTCAGGGTGACCTTGGCGCATTAGGTGTGTTCTACGGTTATTCTTGGCCGTTGGGTCGTCACTGGAATATCGAGGCAGCGATAGGTGCCGTCGTCGGTTATACCGAGTATGACCGTTATGAGTGTGGACAATGCGGTTCGAAAATCGGGGAAGACAAGCGATGGTTTGTTTTACCGCAGGCAGCCATCAATATCGTGTTTAATATCCCAGGACGTCCGAAGAAAGTTGTACCTGAGATTCCGATAGCACCTGTTATCGACACCATTACAACAACACCGCCTCCAGTGGTGACACCTGTCACGGTAGACACACAGCCTGTTGCTCCTGTAGAGCGTAACATCGATATTTTACGTCGGACAGAACCTCTCTTGGCACATATCTCCGAATATAAACCTTATGACCGCAGTCAGGTTTTGCGTCGTAACAAGGCTGCCTTGTTTGTTTACTTCCCGATGGCGAAGAGCGATATCCAACCCGATTATCGTGGCAACCAACAGACCCTCGACCGTATTATGGACGTCACGCAGAAGTTGAATGCGGATGATGACGCAAAGATTTGTAAGATACAGATTGTAGGTCTTGCCTCCTTCGATGGTGGTAATAAACTTAACGAACATGTTGCCAAGATGCGTGCTTATGCTTTGAAGAAGTATATCCAAGAGCGCTTGCCGATTGGCGACGACCAGTTTGAGTTATCCTTTGGTGGTGAGAGTTGGGCTGACTTCCGTGACCAAGTGGAGGAAGAGATTGAGAAACTCTCAGGGGAATCGGGCAATGCCGGCATTATCTCCCAGTTGAGAGAAGTTCTTCAGATTATCGATACGGACTCTGATTTCCCGCGTCGTGAGCAGAAGATCCGTAAGTTGAAAGGTGGCCGCACCTATCAGTATATCAAGGAGCATCATCTGGCAGACCAGCGTAATGCAGGTTATCTCAAGATATATTTTGATTTTGTAGAGAACAACAAATAACGAAAAGAAAATAAAATACATAATCGATTATGAATAAGATCAAGTATTTTGCTTATGTCGGTGCGATAGCATTGCTGAGCATGGTCGGATTCACAGCTTGCTCATCCAGTGACGAGACAGCTCTTGACCCGACTCCATCGTATGAAGGTGAGAGTGTAAAGACACAGTTCACCATCTCTTTGCCGGAAAACATCAAGATGCGCATGGCTTCAGCTACTGTGCAGGAGACTGGTGCATCTTTCCGTGGTATTGATAACATCAAGTTGGTGCCATATTCATTAGGAACAGGTGCGGCTGCAGGCGTAACCAATGGCTCTACAGCTAATGCGAATTTGTTTGCACTATCAGCCCTAACAGCCTTTGATAATGCTAATAGTAATTCAAAGGTATATGCCGATGTAAACCTGACAATAGGAACAAGTAATTTCCTGTTTTATGGAAAGGCTGTAGATAAGGAAGCAGGAACACCGATTGAAAGCGCAGCCGACAAATTCAAGTATGGTGCTCTGACTGTTACTGGCCTTACAGTGGGAGCCAAACCAACTTTGGCTTCTGTGGAGTTTACTCCAGTACCAATCTACGGAGATGGAACTGCTGACGAAAAAACAGCCATCAATGCGGGCAAGGAAGTCGGTACCAATCTGGTTGCAGCCCTGAACGCTGTGGCTGATGCCACTCCAGCGACCAAATTGTCAGATAATACTCAACCAAAGTTCAAGGAGGTAACAGCAGAACAGAGTGCTACCATCAACGCATTATGGAATAACTTTAAGGAGATAACGACAGGTTCATCCAAGAACATAGAGTGGGTTTTCAAAGAGCTCTACATGAATCTGGATGGTTTGTCCACTGAGGCAGCACAAGCAACTGTTCCTGACGGATATAAAATGGCAGTAGCTATCAGGACAGCAATTGAAACCTATTGTACTACATCAGCGACGAGTGGCGTGACGACAGCGGTAACATTGAAGACTGATTATACAGGCTATCCGGCAAGTGTGAATCTTCCTGATGGTGCTGTGCGTGTCAGCTATGATGCCACAACCAAGGAGTTCAAGGCAGTTGAGGAAATGAGCTATTCGTCAATGGATGTTGCATCTCTGGATAGCTATGTCTATCCTGCTAACTTGCAGTATTTTGTGAATAGTCCAATAAAAGTGTCTAATAACGTGCAGTCGCCTAATTATGGCGAAAATTCATGGAATACCATTTTAGATTTGTACAATGGAACTGCAGTGACTGCTGATACACGCTCTGTTGCCATTACCAATCAGGTGCAGTATGGTGTGGCTCGTCTGGATGCTCTGGTCAATGGATTGTTGGCAGCAGGAGAGTATTATGATTATGCAGGTAATGAGGTTGATGTGACAAATGGTTTCCAATTGACAGGTATCTTGGTGGGTAGTCAGAAGTCAGTTGGTTGGAACTATGTCACCAAGGGGACAACGGCATATACCATCTATGATAAGACGATGAATGGTACTACTGCTGCAAGTATGACGGTGAAGAGAGAGCAGCCAACAACGAAAAACTATACGCTGGTATTGCAGACTGGTGAGGCAGATCAAGATAAGACAGTCAATGTTGCCTTGGAGTTTATTAATAATTGTCCTGACTTCGTAGGAGCTGACGGAGAGATTATTCCGAATGGTGCAACATTCTATCTGGTAGGTACATTGAAGACAAGTGTGGCTACCAACAAAGATGAAACTACTGTCGCTGCTGCCAAAGACCGTGTTTTCACACAGGACTTTAAGACGATGGCCAACTTTACTATCAAGCAGGGAACAGCTACTCCAGAGAATAAAGACGGTCTCGGCACCGCAACGAAGGGACTTCCTGACCTGCGTACTCCGGTGATGGAGTTAGGACTCTCCGTTGATCTCGAGTGGCAGCCTGGTTTGAACTTTGACGTTGAAATTTAAGATTTAGCGCATGAAGAGCACGTGGAGGTATATCGTTATGTTGTTGGCAGTGTTGCTGCTGACAGCATGCTCGACGATTGACGACGACTTGAGTGATTGCGGCAATGACTTTAAGTTGGATTATGAGATGCGGTTGGTAACGAACATCACCACCGAGTTGAATACCCAGCTTAATACTGCAGCTGATGCCAGTGTCGCCAATGCCCTGCGTTCTCATCTGCAGGATATTTTTAGCGACTATGCCCGTGATGTGGACCTCTCGTTCTATGATACGGAGAATCCTCAGGATCGGCTAAGTCACGATCAGCATGTGATGAATGCCAGTGAGCAGAGCTATACGCTTTATCTGCCCATGCGTGAATACATGCATCTTGCTGTTGCTAATATCAGGGACAACAAAGTTGTAGAACTATCAGGTGATGACCGTTGTCCGACATCCCAGCTCGTCACGAAGATGACAGACAAGGACACCATCGACTCACATACGACAGGACTCTTTACGGCACGTCAGCCTATGAAGGTGTTGGAAGGTGTTAACCAGACATTCCATGTAAGGCTCTATATGGCGAATTGTGCGGAGGCTCTTGTCATCAACCCACGAGGTCAGAAATATAAAGACATCAGGGTGTATGCTACAGGTTTCGCCACACAGTTCCATATCAACGACAGTACCTATACCTTCTCCGAGAAGTCGCCCATTGTCCGTACAAAAGAACTGAATACGGATGGTGGGAACCTGTGCTTCTGTTCAGTCAACTTCCCCTCGTCAGAAGAAGGAATGCGCACAGTCGTAGAAACGGATTTTGATGACGGGGAGTCTGATAAGACATACTGGCAGTTCTTGGTCTATGTGACACGTGAAGACGGAACCATTACAGAGTCGATACTGAATGTCAGAAAAAAGCAGAGTGCCGGAGAGTTGAAGATTATCAATGGCTTTATGAGTGATGACGGTAGTGTGCAAACCGATAATCAGGAGGTCGGAGTATCTGTGACACTCAACTGGAAAGAGGGTGGCGAACATGATATAGACATTTGACGTCCTTATTTATTAAGTAGGTGTAAAGTATGAAAAGACATGATATCATCTTTTGGTTGTTCTGCCTGTGTGCGGTCATTGTATCGTGCACAAAAGATGATAATGTGTCTGAAAATACGGATAAGCGTTATGAGTTTGTACTCAGTGTGGGATCTCAGAAAAATATGCGTATGGCTAACGAGGTTGTACAGGCAGAGGAGACTGCTTTTAGAGGCATTCAGAAATTGTATGTGATACCTTTCTGTACCAGTGCGGCGAATCCCGTGACCATCGATGACTTCCCGTTGGTTTCTGTTGTAATGGGTTCTGAGACCAATAAGGTGACTCGTTCTGACAATGAGAAATTCTATTATTTTGCACGTTGTTCCTTGAGGGAAACCGCAAACCGCGTATTGGTCTATGGACAGGCTGCTTCTATTACAGGTAAAACTGCAGATGACCAAAATGGAAAATTGGTAACAGGAGTTGGAGAGACATACATCAAACCTACTGACATTAAGTTTAACTTACTGTCTATCTGCGAGAAAGAGGATGCTTCTATCGACGACATTTTCCAACCCGCTAGAGATTTGGTAGCCTATCTGACGGCGATTGCCAATACGGAAGGATGGAGTACGACGACAGACGAGACATTGCAGCAGCTCTACAGGGAGTTTATCAAAGCAACCCCCGACGGGACAGGACTTTTGGCAGGTTCTGCTGCTTATGTTAAGGAACATGTAAAAAACCTCAAAAGTCAGTTGGATAATAGAACCGACGATTTGAGTAAGGCGATAAAAACGTCTATTGGCGATATTGATAATGTGGCTTGTTTGCAAAATCAATATCCAAGTTCCCTCGGACTCCCTGATGGTGCTGCGGCATTACGTTGGTCAGGAACAGGAATGGGAAGCCAATTCTCCGTCCGTACCACAACGACGACACTTGATAATATCAATAATGTGAGCCGATACACTTATCCTGCCGAACTTTGGTATTATGTCAATAGTGCTATAAAGACCTCAACGAAGGAGGTAGGACGTACAGCTTATGAGACTGAGAACAACTGGACAACTGTGTTGAGCCATTATGATCAGCAAAGTGTTACAATTGATACAAAGTCAGTGGCTGTCAATAACCCCTTGCAGTATGGAGTCGCTCGTTTACATACCGTACTGACAACCGCTGTGACAGATTGCCCGTTGACAGCAGTCATTGTCGGTGGTCAGCATGCAGTTGGTTTTGACTTCCTGCCCAAAGTACCCAAGAGCGATGTGGATGCTCGTTTCATCTATGACAAAGTAGTGAGCGGCACGGAAACGAATACATTGGTGCTCCAGTCGTATGATGGAGAAAAAGTGCCTGTCGTCCTGGAGTTTCAGAACAACGGTAGTGCATTCACTGGTAGGGACGGCATTGTCTATCCAGGTACGAAGTTCTACTTAGTGGCTTATCTTGATCCTGCAGGAAAGGGAGAGGGGGACTGTGCCGGACGTGTATTTACACAAGACTTCACCACTACGGTGCAGATGACTGTGAGTTCTAAGGAAAATGCCTATACTTGTATCCCCGATTTGCTGGAGCCACGCTTAGAGATTGGTGTACAGGTGGTAACACAATGGATTCAATCGACAACGACAACGATAAAACTCTAATATAATAAGGTACGCGTGATAAGAGAAAGAATACATATTAGGATGTGGTTTCTTGCTATTAGCTTTTTGCTATTGGTAGTAGCCTGCAGCTCCTCTGATGAGTCAGGAGAGCAGCAGCCTACGACGCTGACAGTCTATGTGTACTCTCCAGAGCATCCCTTGTTGATCCGTTCAGATGTCGGCAATGTCAATGCGTCTTTTGACGAGAGCAAGATCACGAGACTTCAGATATGGGTATTCACGAATGGAACACACGAGAAGGTTGCCTATCTGGATACGAAAGAAACTTCGCAGCTGAATGTCGGTGAGGGTGCTGTCTACCAACTTCCTGTCAGTGATGATTTTACCCAGAGCAAACCTGATGTGGATGTCTATGTCCTTGCCAATATTCCTACAGAAGGCTATGCATCAGATAGTAAACTTGATGGAAACAGTACACGTGACGCTATCCTCAACGCAACAATCCCAGAGAATTATTTTGGACTGACATCGCCTATGACACAGGTACCAGATGATGGCCTTCCTATGGCTGGTGCTTTGACGTCACAACCAGTGATTGGAGAAGCCCCTGTGTTACGTGTGGGAACTTCAAGTAATATTGCTAGAGTAAGACTGGAGCGTGCCGTGTCAAAAGTGCGTTTTGTCTTTGCCAATACGACGGGAGCACCTAAACTGACAATTAAAGATATCAAGTTGGATGCTGAAATGATTCTCAATACAGAATATCTGATTCAGCAGATACGCATGCCTGAGACTGATTGGAATGTAGAGACTCCCTTATGGACAGCAACACAGACGGAAGATATAGTGGAGAAAGTAGACGATCCTACTATCTATATCTATGGTGGACAGGAAGCACAGGTGTATGAAGACCTCATCGACCAATCGGAATTAACTAAGATAGGTCCTTTCTATCTGCGTGAGTCAGACAAGCAACTCAAGGGTACAATCACTTATCAGTTTGAAGGAAAAGATGAACAGACTGGAACTTTTGAGATGAAAGCCGCAGGTGATTTCCGACGTAACCACACGTGGATAGTCTATGCTTACCACGTAGGTGGTGGCTTCCTGCAACTGGAGACATTATATATTAAGGATTGGACAACAAAAGAAAAGAGTTATGAAATATATAACTGGTAAATATGGTTGGTTGTTGGCTTTTAGCTGTTGGCTATTGGCTGTGAGTTGCTCTTCAGATAGTTCTGGTGAGCAGCAACGGTCAACAGGTAGTCCCTTGCAGGTAGTGCCTTATATCGCTGCTTATCAGAGTAACGACGCTTTGTCTCGTCGTGCTGTCTCTACTGGCTATTCTGCCTATACCCCCAATCAGGATATTGCTATTGGTCTATATCTTCTCCCAGAAGAAACTCCTTCAGTGAAACTTCTTCGTTATACCAGTGGTGCATGGCATTCACAGACAACGGTTGCGAATAATAAAGATTATACCATCTATGGCTTTATGCCTAAGAAAGACCCGATTTCATCGAATATCACTCAGAATTCCGAAAATGTTGTGTTGACGCTCTCTAATATCGATGCTGTCAGTCCAGATGATATCTGTTTTATTACAGGTGTTAAGGATTTGACAGGTGATTTGCTCCAAGGTCAGTTCGGCTACAAAGGTAAATCGGATGAGAATTATATCCGTTTATTAATGGACCACCTCTTCGCGTCTGTTAAGTTTAATTTCTCCGTGGATACTGACTATAGTAAGTTACGTACCATTAAACTGAAGTCGCTGAAACTGTCAACTACAATTGCTCCGCTGACTGCTACTATCACCCTGACGCCAAATACAACAGATGTTTACCCTGCCACTGTTGAGTTCTTATCGCTGGGTGAAGAATCGACTCTTGCCACCTTCTTTGAGAGTACGGAAGGTGAGCAGATTCCGACCACGACGACCAATTTCGTTTGTTGCTTTGCACCATCTGCAAGCAGTACCTTGTCTCTTGTAACAACCTATGATGTCTATGACAGCAAAGGCAACCTGATACGTAAGGACTGTGAAGCTACGAACAAACTTCCTGACCTTGAGGCTCAAAGAGGATGGCAGGTGACTCTCAACTTAAAAATTACCCCTACATACCTCTACCAGTTATCAGAACCGGATTTAGATAACCCAACAATAGAAATTGAGAATTGAAAGTTGATAATTGAAAGATAAATGCGCAAAATAACGACCATCTTACTGTTTTGTTTGTCTGCAACACTGGTGCAGGCACAGATTACTATTGGTGGTAATGTTTATGGAGGCGGTAATGCAGGAGATACAAAAGGTAATACCAATGTCACAATATATGCAGGCGATTTGAATCGTGTATTCGGTGGTGCCCAGAAAGCAGATGTTGGTGGTCATGCTTTCGTTCATATTGATGGTGAGAAAGCCTCCGACTATATTCTCATCAATCATGTCTATGGTGGTAATGATGTTTCAGGAGTCATTGGTAACAATAGTGAACTGACAAAGTCTGTTCCAGAAGAAATTGAAAAAGCCACCGATAATTTGGTGGATGAGAGCTGGAATGCTTTTGTGCGCATTTCGTCTAAGATGGATGGTGATCAAGTGGCTGATGACAATCAGAAGATATATATCGGTCAGCTCTTCGGCGGTGGTAATGGTGCCTACGATTATGATTCCGAAAAGCTCAGTGACGGGGTGACGCCAAATCCCTATTACCATCTGAGTAAACCAGAACTCGCCAAATCTTATTTGGAGGTGATGGGTGGTTCCATCGTCTATGCTTTCGGCGGTGGTAACAATGCCACAGTGACGGAAAAGACAATTATTTATGTCGACAATCCCAGTAAGGTGGTTAATGAGATTCTTGTTGACGGCGTTGATCAGATAACAAAAGACAATCGCGTGGTCGATAAGATGGGACTCAATCCTGGATATACCTATCCGAGCAGTGATGCTTACCAGATTGGTAGTTTCTTTGGAGGAAACAATACCGCAGAGATGAAGATTCGTCCACGCTGGAACCTGAAGAGTGGAAAAATAAGAAACATATACAGTGGTGGTAACAAGGGTGATATGACAAGCCCCGATGGGTTGCTGCTTCAAATCCCTGAGGGATCCAGCATGATAGTTGATAATGTCTATGGTGGATGCCGTATGGCTGATGTCACACCGAAAGATGAAAATGGAACCCCTGTCACTGCAGCTGCCATCACCCAAGACGATTTCGGTCATGAGCTACATATTCCAGGGGGCATGGCAGCACGAGTCCGTGTCTTAGGTGGGCATGTCAACAACGTTTATGGAGGTAATGATATCACTGGACATATCTCTGGTGGTAGCTCTGTGGGTATTTATACCACCATCTATGGTGATGTCTATGGCGGTGGTAACGGCTCCTATCCTTATACAGACAATGCGGATTTGAAAGATAACCCGACTTATGGTGACCTATACTACAACCCAGGCACCAATTCTGTAGCAGCTTTGAAAGCCTTCCGTCCCAATGCCGAGCAGGTGTCTATCTATGTGCAAGGTACGGAAACCAAGAAAACGACTATTCACGGCTCCGTCTATTGTGGTGGAAACAGTGCCTCTCTGTCCTCAAGCATGGATAACCCCAAAGTAGAGTTGAAGGTAGGCCCCTATGTGATTGTCGACAATCTGTTCCTCGGCAATAATGGCGAACACATGGTCGAAACACATGAAAAAGATGCGACGCATGCGCAAGAAGGTGTGTTGCGTACGTATAAGAAAAAACTCAGTGAAATTGATCCTGTAAAGTATGCAGGTAATACAGGTGTAACCATGCCTCTTATCCCCAGCATTGTGTTTGCAAAAAAGTCTAATGGTGATCCTGCCGACTATGTCCCATACTCCTCCTATTTCGGTTCTATTTACTGTGGTGGTAATGTGGGTAGTATGAAGATTGACGGAAAGAAGACTTCTCTTAATTTCACGGAGAGTATTATCGTATATAATAAATTGGTGGGTGGCTGTAATAATGCTAATGTGGCATCTACAGAATTTAATGCCGCCTACGAGGGAGGTTTCATCGGCACTCCTGATACAAACGGTGATAAGTTGCAGTTGAACCTCAGTGGATTGAAGATACAACCCAAGCGTTGGAAGAAGAAAATCGGTGATTATTATACTCCTGACTTGGCAGATGGAGAGGCTTGGGATACAGATACAGGTTACACCGACTATGTGGTTGATGCAAATGGAAACCATTTGTTGGAGTGGAACACCATCTCCTCCAGCACAGGCAAGGAGGTTGTCCCTGTACTGTCGGGTACAGGCGTGAGTTCTGATGAAGACAAAGCTCGTCGTTTCACGGGTGGTAATATCTATGGTGGTTGTTACAATAGCGGACACATCAATGGCAATGTCGTTATCAACATGAACTCTACGGTAGTGGACCGCAAGGGTACGTATGCTGTCTTTGACCAGGTGTTAGAAGACGAGGGTGAGGCGAAGTTATACGAGAATGATACTTATCACATCACGACACGCGTTTCTGGTGTCATCCTCGATGAGCAGGGAATGGACGTACTCGGTTCTGCACTCAATGTCTTTGGTGGAGGCTATGGTAAGGATTCAGAGATATGGGGTAATGTGACTGTTAATCTTAATGCCGGTTACACCTTCCAGATCTTCGGTGGTGGTGAGCAGGGTGTTATCGGTAAGCCCGATGCCAATGGTACTTACAATTTCAATGGTAAGAAGTTCTCTTATGACCCCAATTACTCTTGCACCATCAATGTGAAGGGCAACTTCCCTGGTGTAGCCCGTAATGCAACGGGTGACAATGATAACATGGCGGCAGCAGAGTTTATTTATGGTGGCGGTTTTAAGGGTCCTGTTTGTGGCAATACTATTATCAATTTGGGTAATGGACGTGTATTCAACACTTTTGCAGGTTCATGTGACGCCGACATCCTCGGACATACTGAGACTTATGTGGGACGTAATACCAGTAATGATACAGATCTCGGTTTCCCCTATGTTCGTGACCATGTCTATGGCGGAAATGACCTCGGTGGAAGTATCTTGGGCTCTAAAGACTTCAGTGGACGATTGAGTACCGACTTGCCGATTACACCATATAAACCTCAGGAGACTTCTGCTGTAACGACAGCTTCTGCCTACATGGAGTATGTGCAGGGTCATGTTGATTATATCTTTGGTGGTTGTTATGGCGACTATGACTATGTTACGGAGTATGCTGGCTATACATCGCCCCGTATGAATAATGCTTTTGTCAACTTTAAGCCTAATCAGCATAACAGCAACGAGGTTAATAAGATTTTCGGAGCAGGACAGGGTTCTGCAGGTTATAACCTGACGGATAAGAACTTGATGCAAAACCGCAGCTATGTGTTGATGGACCTTGCTGACACTGGTACCAAATTTGCAGATTTGGAAGTGTTCGGAGCTGGTCAGAACTGTGGCGTGGGTATGGGAGTAGC
>CADCEW010000011.1 GCA_902800585.1 uncultured Prevotellaceae bacterium | reverse complement strand
ACCTCTTTGATATGACTGATATACTGTAATACCATCCATCTCATGCTCGTAGCGTCCATACGGCAATGTCAGATAGTCCTTCAAGCCTATGGTAACACCGAGTTGGACATTACTCAAAATGCGCACCTCATGTCCTAATGCAGCAAGAGCCTTTGCCTGATCCAGGCAAAAATCTCCTCCCATAGGAGGAAAGAATGATGGTATCTCCAGTATATGCATCTTCTAAAAATTAAAATAGGGATGGATTATAGTTATCCATCCCTATATCACTAAATCAAAGATTCCTTGCTTACTCAGCAGCGGGAGCCTCAGCCTCTGCGGCAGGAGCCTCTTCTGCAGGTGCTTCAGCCTCAACAGCAGGAGCAGCCTCCTCGGCGGGAGCCTCAGCAGCAGCCTCTTCAGCAGCCTTTGCAGCCTCTTCCTCTGCCTTAGCAGCATCAGCGGCAGCCTTCTTCTCGGCTACTTTCTTAGCTTGTTCTTCATTCTGGGCCTTCTCAGCCTTCAACTGTGCAGCAGCAGCATCTTTCTTTGCCTTAGACTCTTCAGCGGCGATTTTCTCAAGACCCTTCTGCTTGTCAGCCTTCCATGCATCGAACTTCTTCTGTGCAGCAGCCTCATCGAAAGCGCCCTTCTTTACACCACCCTTCAGGTGCTTCATCAGGTAAACGCCCTCACGACTGAGGATGTTACGAACAGTGTCAGTAGGCTGTGCGCCAACTTCTACCCAGTAAAGTGCACGATCGAAATTCAAATCTACTGTGGCAGGATTGGTGTTAGGGTTGTAAGTACCAATCTTCTCAGTAAATTTACCATCACGTGGTGCTCTTGCGTCAGCGATAACGATGCTGTAGAAAGCATAACCTTTACGACCGCGACGCTGTAATCTGATTTTTGTTGCCATTTTGTTGTTGTTTAATTGTTTAAATTTTGAATTTCATGCTACTATCTCGTAATAGCGGCTGCAAAGGTACGAACTTTTAGGCGATTATGCAAAAAAATACCAATATATTTTCGCTTTATCACATTTATTTCGTACTTTTGCCTTTGTATGATTCAAGAACTGTCGATATTGATCCCTGTTTACAACGGCAATGCCTTTCCTGCCGTCAAGCGACTCTCCGCTTTATGTGAACGGATTGTCATGGACTCTCCATCTCCTTTTAAGTACGAGATCATCGTGGCTGACGATGGTTCTGAGCAAAAGGAGGCTATTGAGGCTAACAAGGCTATTAACCAACTGTCTAATTGCCAGTATATCGTCAAGGAACAGAATAGCGGCAGTGCTGCCACACGTAACTTCTTAGCCTCCCAAAGTCATTACGAATGGTTGCTTTTCATCGATTGTGACATGGAGATACCAGGCATGGATTATATTATGAGATATCTGCCTTGTGACCAAACGGACGTGACAAATGGCGGCATTAAGGTAGGTGCCAGTCATGAGACGCTACAGCATAACCTTAGATATCTCTACGAGAAGCGTGCAGAACCAGCACATACGATTGACAAGCGAAGGGCTGCAGGCTTTCAGGAGTTCCGTTCTGCCAACTTCCTTATCCGTCGTTCCTGCATTCTCTCCCATCCTTTTGACGAGCGTTTTCTGAAAAGCGGCTACGAGGATGTCTGCTTGGGAAAGACGCTTTATGAGGCAGGAGCAAGTATCACACATATCGATAATCCGCTGTTAATCTGTGACTTTGAAGACAATAAGAACTTCATCGAGAAGATAGAGCGTAACCTTACTACCCTATTCCGCTTTAGAAAAGACCTCAAAGGTTATTCCCGATTGATAGACTATGGCGACAGCATCCTGCACTTCCCCATTCGCCTATGGCATACCATCTTCGGCAATATAGAAAGAAAGAACCTCACAGGCAAGCATCCTTGCCTATGGATATTCTCTTTATATAAGGTGGGATTCTATTGTTCGCTGAAAGACTAAAACCCTTTATTCATAGTCGTCAATCACACTATTCATAAAGTCCATCATCGGCTTGGCAGCTTTGAACATCGGCACCATCTTGTCGAGCCACTTGTCTCCTTGGAAAAAACTCTCACTTACCTGATGCCAACAGCAATAGTTCTTCATGCGCAGATAGCGCATATAGGGATATTCGCGAGGAAAACCTGCAGGACAAGTCTTCAGTTTCTCCAGCCCGAAACCCTGTTTGCTGTCCCAGTCGGCATCTTCGTCAGCGCCAAAATACTTCTGAAACTCATCATTCTCCACACAGCGCAACCATTCTTCTTCGTTCGCCATGATCTCATTACGACACGATGTCAGAATATTCGTTGGCAACCAATAGTTGCCACAAGCCAACAGACAATGGTCTGGTTCCAGATGAATATAATAGCCGCCATGCAAAGCCTTCTTACCATGCGCAGCAATATAAGCGCCCAAATGATTCTTGTAAGGCGATTTATCCGTCGAGAAACGCGTGTCGCGATAGAAGCGATAAGTACAATCCTTCACTGTAAGATGGGCAATAGAAGGGTCAAACTCGGCAATACGTCCTATCGCTTTTGCCACTCCTTCCTCAAAATCAGCCCTTACAGCCATATACTCCGCCTTATGTTCCTGAAACCAAGGCCTATTATTGTTTGCCATCAATTCCCGAAGGAACCCTATTATCTTCTTACTTTCCATATCTTATTTTTTGCAAAGATACGATTAAGTGAGTAGAATACCAAATAAATTCAGGTATTTCTAAACTTTGTCAAAAATCGTTTCATTGTTTGACAAAATGTTTGTCAACCGTTTGACACACTTTGTGTCAAAGCGTGACAACACCCATGTCAACGCATGATAATAGTTGTGTCAAGGCTTGACACAACTTGAAAAAGAAAAAAAGTCAATTACTAATATAATTCAATAAATGCTAAAGAGATAGTGAAACTCGATTTATTATTGTTACCTTTGTAGAAAAGAACAAAAGAGATGCGGGGAAAGGAAATATATACGGCTGCGCAATTGATGGAGTATATCCAGCAAATAGGGTTTCTGCCTTTGTTGGATAGTGGGATTTATGGCTATTCCGCAGAGGATATCGTGGCTGACGATTGCCGTTATATCTTGCTTCCTGATGGTGGATGGGACTGGCCGCTATGGAAATGGAAAGGACCAATCGTTACAGAAGGCAACTGTGTCTATGGCAAGTTCTTCGCAGGAAAGGCGGGCTTTATCAGTAAACAATGGTGGGGAGACTTCTGTAACTACCGCCGCAGTACGCATCCTGTTCCACAAGAAGGAACGATAGAGGATGCTATCCTGATGACACTCCGCGAACATGGAAGTCTTATAACAAGGGAACTACGTGCCGCCTGTGGCTTTACTGGTCCGAAGATGCGTAGCAGATTCGACAACTATGTTACCCGATTGCAGATGGGATGCCATATTGTCACAGAGGATTTCGTCTATCCAAGAGACAAGCATAACAGGGAATATGGCTGGGGATGGTCACTATTAACCACACCAGAGCGTCTTTATGGCAATAAGGCTTGTCATGCAGACTGTTCGCCTGAAGAATCCTTTGAGCGTCTCTTTGCTCATTTCAAGAAGATGCTTCCTACAGCAACAGAACAGCAAATACTAAAACTCATCAAGTAGTCCCTACCCTATACAAGAGTAGGAAACTGACCTGACGTGTCTCAGACGCTTTATTTAAAAGTATATTCAGTATAACTATTGTTACGACCGTTCATACGAAGGCGCTTCATTGCCGACGACTTGCTGTCGATAACGAGCACGAACGAAGTGAACATCTGACGTTTCTTTCCCGTTGGTGTGATGGTAACAGTCTGTTCACTACCTGTCGTTGTCACCTTAATATCATTACCCGTTGGGATGGACTGTTGGTTGATAACGGCTTTCAGCACTGCGTGGAAGTCGGCGAACAGCGCATTCTTGCGACTATCAGTAACATGCTTCTTGCCCTTCTGAGTCATGGTAAACTTCGTGCCTTCCATCAGTAACTGATCACGACCACCATCCGTCGAAATACAGATGTAGTCAGGTTTCTTGATGATTACCTCACCTGTCGTCACAACATCAGTCTTAACGGCCTTACTATGAGAAACTTTGGTAACAGGTTGCTGGGCATTAGCATAGCATGCCAGCATACAAAACAAAACTATCAGAATTCTTGTTTTCATAATCTTAACTATTAATTCTTAACTATGAACTAAGTATATAGTCCACCATTGATTGATACTACATTTCCTGTGATATAGCCAGCATTAGGCGATACCAAGAAAGCTACTAAGTCGGCCACTTCCTCTGGCGTACCAAAACGATTGGCAGGAATCGTTTTCTTCAGTGCAGCCTCGTCAAGTCCCTCAGTCATATCGGTTTTGATAAATCCTGGGGCTACAGCATTAACTGTAATACCTCGGCGAGCAACCTCTTGCGCCAATGCTTTTGTTGCAGCAATAATACCACCCTTTGCCGCTGAATAGTTCGTTTGTCCAGGCAGACCTTTCAGTCCACTGACACTTGCCATGTTGACGATGCGTCCGAACTTGTGCAATTGCATGGCTGGCAGCAGGGGTTGAGTGACATTATAGAAGCCAGAGAGTGTGATGTCAAGTACACGATGCCAGTCATCCTCAGGCATCAGTGCCATTACATTATCGCGACGAATACCAGCATTGTTGACAACCACCTCTATATAATCGTCAGGATGACGGCTCTGCCAATCGCTGAGAGCTGTGCGTGTCTGTTCGGCATTGCTAACATCGAAAGGCAATAACTCTCCTTTGTTACCTGTCATCTCCAATGTATTCTGTGCCTCAGTCTCTTTACTACAATAGTTAATGATAACTTGATAACCCTCCTGGGCCAGTTTGATGCAGATGGCTCGTCCGATACCTCGGCTACCACCTGTTACTAATGCATATTTACTCATAATCTACTATCCTTTATCGTTTCTAATGTATTAAATGCAGTCATTGTCACACCTTCCAGTCCATGCAGTACCAGACTCTGGCCAGTCAGGAATAGGTTAGGAATCGGTGTCTTGGGCGATAACATCGTCATCAAAGGCTGACGATAGTCTTTCCTGATACCAAAAGCCGAACCGCAGGGCGACAGCGTATAGTCGCGCCAAGTCAAAGGCGTACTGATATATCTTTTCTCAATCATGTCATGTAGCCCAGGTATAACCCTTTCAGCCAAACGTATACATTCATCGGACAGAAATTCTTTATGCAATTCATATATCTCGCCTCGACGACCAACTTTAGTGTCTTCCCACGCTTTATTTAATACCCATGGCATCGGCGTCAACAGATCTATCTGCCTTGCATAGTTACCTGTCTCAGGAACCCTACAACTGATCATCACTCCACCAAGACCACCAACATCCTCATGGAAAGTCCATACGTTGGCTTTCTTATATACATATTTATTATGATTGAAATAAAGCAATGTGTTAGGCTTCAATACCAACGATGCAGTGAATACACCAAAAGTGTTCTCCAAAGAATTTATACGACGACGGAAGATTCCCTTAAGCAGGTAGGATTCCTTGATCCAATTGAAGGTCAGTTGTGGATGAACATCACTGATGAAGATAGTACCTTCATATGTTTTTCCATTAGGACATTTTGCTGCTACAATCTTTCCACCCTGTTCTTTCAATTCCTTAACCTCTGCACGACAGATGATTTCTCCGCCAAAGTCTTTGATATCTTTTATCAGCGAGTTGACTATCAGATTACCACTACCTTTCAGTCGCCAACTGCTTTGGATATAACTGCTCATACTATGGGCAAAATTGAATAGAGGCAACGACTCACGCCTAAGTTCCATCTTCATGGCTGTACCAGAAAGTACGTTGATGAGAAGTGGGTCATGGAAGAGAGACTTCAGATAATTGTAAGCACCAACCTGACTGATTTCCTCCATAGGAGGAAGATGTTTAAGCATCTTTACATACTGATTCAAACTATTCTTCTCATGAGGGAAGTATTCTCCCAGCGAGGTAGCGAAATGATTGAAGCCCTCCGCTAAAGGAAAGGTCTGCTTGCCAATAGTGATCTGATCGAAGCCATCGACATCCAGTCTGTGCCAGGGAAGTCGCATCAAACCCAACTGCTGGAAGGCATCGTATAGAGGTTGTCCTTCTGCTAAACCACCCACATAGTGCAGTCCCGTGTCAAAATCCATATTGTCACGACGGTAACTCTGTAGACAACCTCCAGGCTGTACCTGCCGTTCCAACACCAGTACACTCCTTCCTGACTGTGCTAACTGTCGGGCACATATCAGTCCTCCCAGTCCACTTCCTATTATGACAATATCATATTTCATTTCTTATGTTGGTTGAGCCATCTATACACAGCAGGTTGTAAGACGTATGCCAATATGACCGCAGACAACAATCCGACAAGTGTAGAGAATCCGACACTGCGGATAGCAGGATGAGTAGCAATCAACATGCTGCTGACTGTGGTGAGAAGGGTGACAGCACTCAACAGGATAGCCGTCTTATGATATTGTAATTTGTTATCTTTGTCTGAAATAAGACCGTTCATCACAAAGATACTATAATCGACTCCAATACCAAAGATAAACGTTGAAATAATGATGCTAATGAGATTAAATCTCACTTCGAACAGTACCATGGCACCCAGTACGATGAGCCAACTGAGCAGGATGGGCATGAAGCCGAGTAACGTATGCTTCAAATTAAAATGGAAACTCAAAAGCAATACTACAAATACGAACAGCATAGAGAGCCATTGCAGCACGTTGAAGTCGTCATTCATTTGCAAAAGCGTGTCCGTAGTATAATAATAGGTGTCAAGCACCAGTAGGTTCGGATTGCTGGCAATGGCATCACAGATACGGATATAGTCACTTTCATTGCTGCGCACAGAGTCGTTTTTACAACGAACAGAGGTGAAGCAAAGATAGTCACCACCATACGACTGTTCCATCATCGTCGACTGGTAGCCCTCAGGTAACAATCCTGCGGCATAGAGCGAGTCTGGCTCATATTCGTTGGTAGCCATCGTAAAGAATGTATCAAAGGCTTCTGCATTTAGGTCGGCCTGCGGTGCTGTCTGGGCTATCAGTGTGCGCACCTTAGCCAGACGATCCTGAGACCAGAAATTCTTCCATGCATGAATACGTTCCTGCTGAACACGCATAGGTACGAATATCTGGTTGGTGCGTGTATAACTCTTCACCAGTCCCAGTTGCTGCATGGAGTCAAGTTTATGGTCGAGGATGGCAAATTTTTCTACCGCCTCTTCCATTGTCTTACCCTGACTGGCAAAATACTTTGTCTTATCACCTGTATAGGTCTTCTTCCTAAGCAATTGTTCAGAGTATTCCGTCATATCATCCAGATACCCCAGATTATGCATATCGGCATCGAAGCGTATGCCGCCTACAAAATAAGCTCCTACGCCAATGACAACAACCAAGAGTACGACAGCCAGCAAAGGTTTCTTCTGGTCGAAAGGATAGCTATTGATGCGGTCAAGCCACTTAAAGGATGACGGATTCGTCTTACTGCTGAGCATCTGAGGCAAATAGGTCAGCGAGAACAGGGTTGTACCAAGAATGGCGAAGGCAGCAAACAATCCGAAGTCTTGCAAAAGAGCCGTATTGATGAAAATAAGTCCTGCAAAGGAACCTATGGTAGTAATGCATCCCAATAGCACGGGTTTTACTTGGTCACGCAACATCTTTTCTCCATCACCAACATACTGGTGATGGGTCAGAATGTGAAGGACATAACTCAATGCCACTCCCAATACGACACCGCCAATACCTAAGGCTAACAGTGAGAACTCGCCTTTCAACCAGTACATCATCGAAAGTCCGAACAAAGTACCGAAGACTACAGGGAGCAATAGCAAGGGAATAGTATCCCATCTGCGGAAACAGAATAACAGGAATAATAATACCAGAACCAATGCTCCTGTGATAGTCGTCGTCAAGTCATGCTTAATCTGTGTCGAATTGTAATAACCACTGGCGGGTGTTCCATGATAGGTGATACGAATGTTAGGATGAGAAATCGCAAACTGGCTAATCAGTTTGTTCAACTGTTCAAAGAGCGCAGAGCCCTGTCCCGTATTCGTTGATGAAAAACGAGGAGTTATAAAGGCGATGCATACGGTAGAATCAGGTACGAAGAAGTGGTTGTCTATCGTCTGATAACTGCCAGCACTCAACAGGGGTTTCATCTGCTCAGCCAAAACATTACGCATACCCATGGGGTCCATCTCAACCAATTCTGGGAACATCTCTCCCACTTCACTCACTAGGTCTTCGTGGTTTTGCAGCATTTGTTGAACAAAATGTTCACGAGTCAACAGAGAATCGAACCGAGCGTACGCCGTTGTGTCAATATAGGCAGGCAGGTGGTTACTCAAATAATCAACAGCCTCAGGCAGCAAGTCTTCATCCAAGCGATAAAAGATATCACCTATAACGGAGTCTTTGTCCTCTGCCAGCAAGGAATCTACGAAAGCATCACAGGTCTCATGGAGCTTACTACTTCCTACTCCTCCAGTATCCTCGAATAATAAGAATGTCTTGTCCTTAATCTTCAGGTCGGCAAAGGCCAGTTTTGTAGTGCCATCCTCATTCTTAGACGAGGGCATTAACTTGTTGATATCCTCCTCAAGATGTATCTGTGTGGCAAAATAGCCAAAGAAGACAAAAAGGACAACCATCGACAGCCAGCAGATCAGTCGATGGTTACGAAAATAATGATAAATACATATGAAGTAGTTTGTCATTGCTGCATAAATATCTTAAGTTGAGCTTTGGCTATCAGTTCCTCACCGACATGGCTCTCGCCTGTTGCTATCGTCACATTCCCGAAGACAAATCCAAATTCTATAGATGTTTCCACCTTTTCATCCAAACAGGGTCGCCTTTGACATTCGAAGTGCTTAACTTCACCAATAAGTCCGACTGGCGGATTATCCATCTGTTGCTCTATAGCCGCACTACCCGCCAATGCCGAACACGACTGGGCAATATGCTCTATCAGTCCTGTTTCCGACATGGTGCGGTCAGGTAGCATAAAATAATTATCTGTACGAATGGTAAGGTTAGTGACAGCATGGGTACCATCACTAACCTCTATCTCGTCAACCATAATAAATGGTTCACGTTGAGGTATCAAACGTTTGATATCTTCATCCCTATACCTCATGCAGGAATGTTCTGCTCAATGTAGTCGTACAGGTCGTTGAACGATTGTATCTTGTGCAATTCGCTCACAGGGATGGTTACCTTGTAGTTTACCTGCAACAGAGCTACCATATCTACCAGACTTAGACTGTCAAGGCTCAATGTCTCCTTGATATTTGCCTCTGGGGTGATGTCACTTACTTCTACTTCAAACTCGTTGGCGAGCAGCTCGTTAACCTGCTCAATAATCTCATTTCTTGTCATTGCTTTTTGTTTTTATAAGTTTTTTACGATTAATGTCGAATTGGTTCCTCCAAAGCCGAAGGAGTTACTTAGGAACTGGTCGAAATGTATTTCTTTAGTTTCTCCTAATACATTGATACAACCTGTCTCTTCATCAGGATTCTCAAAATTCACACTTCCTGCGATAAAATCATTCTTCATCATCAGCATCGAGTAGATGATTTCAGAAGCTCCTGCCATCCACATCTCATGACCTGTCTGACTCTTGGTCGATGTCACGGGCACTTTATAGTCGCCAAAGGCCTGAGCAATAGCCATAGCCTCACGCGCATCACCGATCTTGGTCGAGGTAGCATGGGCATTCACATAGCCGATATCTCGCGGACTGACACCCGCATCTTTTAGACAAAGTTCCAATGAACGGGCTGGTCCTGCTACATTGGGCGTTGAGATATGGTCGCCATTTCCTGAGAATCCCCAACCAACGATTTCTGCCAGAATGGGGGCTCCACGACGCACTGCACTCTCGTAATTCTCAAGTATCACAGTTGCAGCACCACCGCCAGGTACTAATCCATTGCGGTCGCGATCAAATGGACGACTGGCCTTTGTTGCATCGTCATTCAATGCAAATGACTGAATACCGTCAAACGATGCCACACCATACATATTGGCCTCTTGAGCACCACCACAAACTACACACTCCTGCAATCCATTACGAACAAGCAAGGCTCCAAGTCCTATCGATTGAGAACCACTTGCACATGCTGCCGAGGCTGTCAAATTGATACCCTTAAGATGGAATAAACAAGCTAAATTCATAGTCACTGTCGAGTTCATCGACTGGAAGATGGCACCACTGCCGCAGGCTGCTGTCGAGCCGGCATTGCGGAATTTATCGAGTGCTATCATCGTAGCTTCAGCTACGGAATCGTTGCCATAGATAATGCCTACCTCATGCTGATCAATATAATCCATATCAAGACGGGCAGCTTCTAAAGCGTCTTTTGTTGCCAAATAAGCATACTGTGCCTCCTCAGGCATAAACTGCCGCTGGTTACGACCAATAAACGGTTTCAAGTCTGGACGTGGAACATTAGCGGTAAACGGTGAACGGAATCCAGCATTCACTCGTTCCTGACTCAGAACAATTCCACTCTTTCCTTCATAAAGGGACTGGCGTACTTCTTCAAGGGTTGTACCCAGACACGACCAGATTCCCATTCCTGTAATAACTACTCTATTCATTTTAAATAATTATCTTTTATCTTCAACTTATAACATCTTCTGCGTTTTACTATCTCTGGGTTCAGTGGTTTCCACTGTGACAGTTCACGCACGTTATCTTCTAACTGTGGACCTGTTTCCGCCCAACGGAACCCATATTTATTATATATAGGTATCAAGTCTTCAAAGAAAAGTGCATTCACACCATATCCCTGCAAGTCTGGACGAATGGCGATGAGTAGCATCTCTGCATTATCTTCATGTTTCCATTTTAGTGCTTTCAACAGATGATACCATCCTAAAGGCCACAAACTACCATTTGCCTTTCGTATCGCTTTTGACAGACTTCCCATTGTGATTGCCACGCCCACTACCTCATTCTTGTTGTCAACAATCACAGGAACTAACTGCAAGTCAATCACAGGGATGTATTTGTTCAGGAAATGGTCGATCTGCTCGTCAGACAATTTTGAGAACCCGAATAAAGGCATATAGGCTTCGTTCAACAGATTGAATACTTTTTTACCATAGCCCTGACGATGAATCATGTCATTCGTTAACTTAATGACCCGCAGTCCCATCTGTTCCCTGCAGTATTGAGACACTCGCTGATAACGTGCAGGAATCTGCTCCGGTATCTTGACACGTATCTGCACCCAATCCACCTCTTTCTCTAATCCTAGTGTTTCCATGTGGCGCGGATAATAATCAAGATTGTATATCGTGTTAATAGAGCCTGTAAGATGGAAATCTTCTACGAGCATTCCTTCCTTGTCGAAGTCAGTGATGCCTAATGGCCCATGTAGCGTATCCATCCCCTGTGTTGCACCCCATTGGCTAACAGCATCTATCAGAGCACAGGATACCGCCATGTCATCAATAAACTCTATCATCGAGAAACGCACGTTCTTTGTCTGCCAACGTTCATTAGCCTTCTTATTTACGATACCCACAATACGACCGACAGGTACTTCGTGTTGATAGGCCACAAAGGGTTGTATGACAGAAAACTTCATTCCTGGATTTTTCTTTGGATTGAAAAGATTACGTACGTCGCTGTCCAGATCTGGTACATATTGCTCCTGATGGCTATAAATAAACTTCGGCACATTGACAAAGTCATTCATATGACGTCTGGTCTGTACCATTATGACGTCAATATTCTCTTTCATCTGCACGGAATTCTTTTCGCCAACCATCGCGTTAATTTTCTCGACCTTTCTACTCAATTTTTGTATTCAGGGTGCAAAATTAATCATTTTTTACCTAAAATCGACAACCTTCTTCGTAAAAGACGTTTTTTTATTGAAATAATTACACTTTTCGAACAGAATTAACAACTATTTGAATATGTTTCTTATTACTTTTTCTTATCTTTGTACTCAAATAATAATAATAAAAGAAATGACACGAAAAGAGCGATACGAGTATATATTAAAATATTTCCGCGAACAGATGCCAGAGGTACAGACAGAGTTGGAATTCGGCAGTGTTTTCCAGTTATTGGTTGCTGTGATACTTAGTGCCCAATGTACAGACAAACGTATCAATCAAGTCACACCAGAATTGTTCCGTCACTATCCTGACGCAAAGACAATGGCAAAAGCAAAAACAGAAGATGTTCTGGAATATATCAGCAGTGTCTCCTACCCTAACGCGAAGGCCGAACATCTGGTGAAAATGGCTCGAATACTGGTAGAAAAACATGGTGGAGAAGTGCCTTCGGATATGAATCTGTTGCTTGACTTACCTGGCGTTGGTAGGAAGACGGCTAATGTCATTCAGAGTGTTGCCTTCGGTAAATCAACGATGGCTGTCGATACGCATGTTTTCCGTGTCAGTCATCGTTTGGAATTAGTCACTAAGAAAGATGATACCCCTTATAAAGTGGAGCAAGTTTTGGTCAAAAATATACCCGCAGAAGATATTCCACGGGCACATCATTGGTTATTACTTCACGGACGATATATCTGTACCTCTCGTCGTCCGCATTGTGAAAAATGCGATCTTAAGGGCGTTTGCCCCTCGGTCTCTGCATACCACCCTTAGGCCTCTGCCAACCCTTCATCATCTGACGATGGAATTTATTCTCAGCCCTGATGGCATCATATACCTTTGAGGGAGAAACAACCTGCATCATCTTCTTGTGATAAGTCTGCTCCAACTGTCTCAGTTCCATATTCAGTTTGTCGCGCTCACGAATTGCTGCCGCACAAGCGTCATCTGTCGCAGGTTTTTCTTTTCCATAATTGCGCATCTTCGTATAAAGACCACGCTGTTTCTGATGCATCTCCTTGAATAAGGGGAAAAACTTGGCTGCCTCATTTTCATTAAACTTGGCTTCTTTGGTGATAAATGCTTCCATATCCGCCTCGAATTTCTCAGGTGAGAATTTCTGTTCTTGCGCCATACCTGTCATGGCAAGCATCAGACAAGCAAGTATCAAAAAAGACTTTTTCATATCCATCAATTATTAATTCTCGACAAGACAAGCATAGATATCTGCATTATCAATCATCGCATAATCCGCAGCCTCATCCATATAGGTATCTGAAACCACTGTAGAAGCAGTCTGTTGTGATTGTTCTTGTGACTTGTCCATACGAGTGAAAAATATCGTCACACTGAATATAGCCACTAGTAAAGCCGCTGCCGCATACATCCAAGGACGGAGCGATACGCGCTTGGCAACAGGCTTCAACTCACGTTCGGGCAACTTTGCCATCACCTGGGTGGCAAAATCATCGAAATATCCTTCAGGAACTCTGAAAGGATTTTGCTTCGACATCCGTTCATTGAGATACTTTTCTTCGTTCATATCCATCTTTTTTTATTCTTTTGACGTTCTATACCTTAAATAGTTTAATCGTGTTGCTTAAAAAAGTCGGAAATCTTCTTAACAGCAATATGATAAGATGCTTTCAAAGCTCCTTCGGAAGTATTGAGAACCTTGCTCATCTCACTATATTTCATCTCATCATAATAGCGAAGGTTAAAAACGGTACGCTGTACATCTGGTAACTGAGCAATAGCCTCCTGTAACTGCGCCTCTGTCTCATCACCATCGAAATACTTATCCGCCAATAAGGTATTGGCAATCCCATTTTCATCATCAGCACTTACCATTGAAGTTGATTTCTGATGACGGACGAAGTCAAGGCTCTCATTGATAGCTATCCTGTAAAGCCACGTCGACAATTTAGAGGCATTACGGAAAGTATCAAGATTCATCCAAGCTTTCAGCATGACATTTTGCATCACATCATTGGCATCCTCATGTGACAACACTATACGACGCACTTGCCAATACAGTGGTTCACTATATTGACGAACGACCTGCTCAAAAGCCTTTCGTTGTGTGGCCGGATTAGAGAGCATCTCTATCAACTGCTTCTCGTCAACGGAAGTCATCAGATGTATTTCTTTAGGTGATTCCAGACAGACTGATCATATCCATAAACGTCAGGATACGTCCTTAACTGTCCACTCAAATCCGGGAAAATCGTATAATATGTAATATAAAGAGGTACGTGAGGAGTGACTTGCAATGTAGTGACCAACCGATATGGCAGTCTCCTTCCATTATCATTTTCTCCAGGATGATGGGTGCGCACATAATCTA
The DNA here is from genome assembly GCA_902800585.1 of uncultured Prevotellaceae bacterium. Lineage (GTDB taxonomy): Bacteria > Bacteroidota > Bacteroidia > Bacteroidales > Bacteroidaceae > Prevotella. Next base: position 30,034 of record CADCEW010000011.1, on the reverse strand, counting down.
TACCCTGCTGTGTCACAGGTGGAATATCCATAGAAATACGTATCTTGTCAAAAGTCCACTCGTCAACGGTATTACCTAACAGGAAACAAGCTAGATCAAAAGGACGCTGTACACGAACGCAACCATGCGAAACTCCTCGAAATGCATTCTGGAAAAATGCCGGCGTTGAGGTATCATGCAGGTAAACTGAGAAATTGTTCTTGAAACGAAAGACAATACGTCCTAAAGAGTTGCCTCGTCCTCCATCCTGTGCCACTCGATATTTTCCACTGGCAAGCATCGAACTGGATACACTGCTGATAGGTACTTTCTTTCCTGTTGAACGATCTGCAATATAATAACGATGGCGAGCGAAATAGCCGCTATCACCTGCATGGCTAAGCACATCATTATTGACAATACTCTGAGGAATACTCCATTCAGGGTTCACCTGCATATACTCAATCGCACTACTCAACAAAGGTGTTTTGGTAATTACCTTTCCACATCCGATACGCATCTCCATCGTAGAATCAGGACCATAGGCATAGAGCATAAAGGCTGGGATATTAACCACGATGCGCTTGCCTGTAGTGGGCATCGGCTTCTTATCACGCCAACGGCATCGCTCCATATTGATTAATATACGACGACGACTCTCATCTGAAGAGGAGTCTGTAAGTTGTTGCTTGAGTTGGCGATACAAAGAAGACTGAGGCTCTGCCATTCTCAGCGACTCTCCTACGCTGTCATTCAATATCTTATGGAAAGCTGACTGATAGAAAGAAACGTTGGGACGCTCAATTGCCACATCATACATTCCTCCAATGGCTGCCCTTGGATTCACAAAACCATAACGCTGACCTGCCAAATAGTGCAGATAAGCAGAAGTCATATTATAATCCAAACGGGGAATAACCACCTTGGCAGGATGCTGTTCATCGAAATCAAGAAGTTGACAACGTAACAAATCCTCCTCTATCTCCTTGAGCTTGAAATGAGAACCAGAGAATCCAATCGTATTCAACTGGCGCAATGCGTTCACCAAACTATCTGCCGCAGGCTTAACACCCTGACGGTCAATCCAAAGAAGACCATTTGATTGCTTATAGAACAAAGCCGTACGCGAAGCTGGTGACAAAGAGTCTTTCCCTATTTGTCCATATTTCCCTAAAGCAGAATGGATATCAGAAGGAGTCATTTCAAAAACAGGCGTCTTCAATGCAGAAAACGCCTCCATCGTAATATCTTCTTTCTGATGGGCTCCTTTATTACAACTGGTAACAATGCATAAAGCCAACAGAAGTAAAAGTGAAGTCAGATAACTATTTTTCTGACAACCTTTCCAACTTTGATAATGTAGCAACCTTTAGGTATGTTTGTTAATTCAATTCTTTGTGCAGGACTTTCAATACGTACAGACATTACATGACGACCTGTCAATGAGATAACTTCCATGACCAATCCTTCTGCACCAGTAACACGGATAACAGACTGACTTACAGTAATTTGTACGTCATTCCTCTCATCCGCTTGCTCCATGCTGACAAACTCTGGCAGAGAAGCCCGAGTACTTACAGGCATAAGCAAAAACGCTGCCAATAAAGCCAAACCTAGTACACGTTTTGTCATAAGCAACACATAATCTTTTGCAAAAGTAGTAATATTTTTTGAAACTACCAAATTTTTAACACGGAAAATACATTTACAACTCAAAAACAAGTTGTTCGTCACTCAAACAAGTATTTTCGAAAACCTGCTGGGCTTCATCAAGGAGCACTTGCTCATCTTCATATCGTGAAGAATAATGACCAAGGATCAGTCGCCCTACCCCTGCGTATCTTGCCACCATAGCTGCCTGACGAGCCGTAGAATGGTAATATTTCTCTGCACGCACGAGATTATCGTCAGCATAAGTACTCTCATGATATAATGCTGTCACCCCTTTTATCCGCTCATGTAATGTCGGTATATAACGAGTGTCACTGCAATAGGCATAACTACGAGGAATATCTGCCGGCTCTACTAAACGACTATTCAAGACCCGTTCACCTTCTTCCGTTATCCAATCAGCACCTGCCTTGATATTATTAATCTGAGAAACAGGAATATGATAAAAGTCTACCATATCACGCTTAATATGCGGAAGAGTCTGTTTCTCCTTAAACAGATAGCCACAACAAGGCATTCTATGTTCCAAAGGTATAGACTCTATGGTAAGACTGCGATCCTCATATACTATCTTTTGTTGGGTTGTATCCACTGCATGAAACACTACTTCAAATTCCAATCCCCTGCAAAACATAACCATCTGCTCGCGAAGCATAGATTCTAACTCCGCAGGAGCATAGACATCCAATTTTGCCGTACGTCCTAATAGTCCGAACGTACTAATCATGCCGATAAGTCCAAAGCAATGGTCACCATGCAGATGACTGATAAAGACGGCGGAGAGTTTCGTGAACCGTATCTTTGAACGACGCAACTGCATCTGAGTCCCCTCTCCGCAATCCACCATGAATTGTTTACCTCTCAACTCCACCACCTGTGCTGAGGCATGATGATGGAGTGTAGGCAAAGCACTTCCACATCCTAATATGTGAATCTTAAAAGGCTCCAAACTATAACATCAAATCTTATAGTCGTCCTCGGATGCTTCTTCCAGTTTGATATCAGAATCTGGTTTCTTCAACTGCTGACGCCCATATTCATAGAGATCCTCACTATCTTTGAGAATCAGAGAATCGGCATTCAGTTTGACAAGATCATAGAGGTTAATCTCCTCTTCCTCACCGCCACCTTCACGAACTGCAATCATCTCAAGTTTTCCTCTGACAAGACGCCATGTCTTGTAAGTCAAACTACTTTGCTCGATTCCTTCTACAATACCGCCTTCTTTGATAGAGAAACCGACTTCGTCACTACCATCAAGTGGGTTAGGCATCACCCAGTTACCCAACAACGCAGCCTGATTGACTACTATCAAAGCTTCCGTCTTCTTGTTATTTGGAACGACAGCCATACGGTCACCAGCATGAAGTCCGCCAAATACCTGATTGTTATCACGGGCATAGGTGATATTTAACTGCACCGTATCACCCAAGTCTGTCACAACTTGTAAGATGCTGTCCGTTGATCCCTCTCCGCAGATACCATATATCGTAGGATCCTGCAGGGCACTCATATCTGTTGAGTCACCATTATCAAAGGGAACTTGTTGTGTTTTACCACCACAACTACTTACTGTCATTACTACAGCAATAAACACAATTGCTACAAATAAGATTTTCTTCATAGTCTTTATTTATTGATTGTTTTCTTTACTTTTCGCTTCATTCCAAAGGTTATCCATCTCGGCAAGAGACATCTCTGTCAATGGTTTTCCTATTTTAATACTATGTTCCTCTATATAATTAAAACGACGAATAAACTTCTGATTGGTTCCTTCCAAGGCATTATCGGGATTCAGGTGATAGAGACGTGCCGCATTGATAACAGAAAAGAGGAAATCACCCAGCTCTTTCTCTGAACGTGACTTATCCTCCCGCTTAAACTCTGCCTCTAACTCATCCAATTCCTCCCGAACCTTTGTCCAAACATCCTGTTTTTCTTCCCAATCAAAACCCACATGACGAGCCTTATCTTGAATACGGTATGCTTTTATCAAGGAAGGAAGAGAAGCAGGTACTCCACCTAATACTGTCTTATTACCGTCTTTCTCTTTCTGTTTGATTTGTTCCCAATTGTCAAGCACCTCCTCTGCACTCTTGGCAACAGTCTCTCCATACACATGCGGATGGCGGAATATCATCTTGTCGCACAGTTTGTTACAAACATCGGCTACATCATAAAGTCCTTTTTCTTCTCCTATACGACTGTAGAATACGATATGAAGCAACACATCGCCTAACTCTTTGCATATCTCATGCGAATCGTCTTTGATTAACGCATCACAAAGTTCATACACTTCTTCTATCGTATTAGGGCGCAAAGAATCATTGGTCTGCTTACGGTCCCATGGGCATTCCACGCGTAAGCGATCCATCACATCAAGCAGTCTTCCAAAGGCTGCCATTTTCTCTTCTTTGGTATGCATTTGCTCCATATTAGGGGCAAAGGTACAAAAAAAAACTTGCCGAAGGTACTTTTCATACGGAAAAATCAAATATTATTTGGTTTTCTTCTCATTTATTCGTAATTTTGCAGCCATTATTATAAAATAGGTATATGGAATTAGCAAGTAAATACGACCCAAAAGAGGTCGAATCGAAATGGTATCAGTACTGGTTAGACAATAAACTATTTGCCAGTAAACCCGACGGACGTGAACCTTACACAATAGTCATTCCACCTCCCAATGTGACTGGCGTATTGCACATGGGACACATGTTGAATAACACCATTCAAGACATTCTGGTGCGCCGTGCCCGAATGGAAGGCAAGAACGCCTGTTGGGTACCAGGCACTGACCATGCATCTATTGCCACAGAAGCAAAAGTAGTGAAGAAACTAGCCGAGCAGGGTATTAAAAAACATGACCTGACTCGTGATGAATTTCTAAAACATGCATGGGATTGGACTGATGAGCATGGTGGTATTATCCTGAAGCAACTCCGTCGCTTAGGAGCGTCCTGTGACTGGGACCGCACTGCTTTCACTATGGATGAGAAACGTTCAGAAAGTGTTATTAAAGTTTTCGTCGACCTCTATAATAAAGGACTAATTTATCGTGGTCTCCGTATGGTCAACTGGGATCCGAAAGCACTGACTGCCCTTTCTACCGAGGAGGTAATATACAAAGAAGAGCAGAGCCATCTTTTCCACCTAAAGTACTACGTGGACGGTCTAGAGAATCTAGATAATCTAGAGGCTCTAGAGGCCGAAGGCAACGTCATCCACAAAGATACAAAAGGTTATTATGCCGTTGTTGCCACTACCCGTCCAGAGACGATTATGGGTGATACCGCTATGTGTATCAATCCCAAAGATCCCAAGAATCAATGGTTAAAAGGACGCAAGGTGATTGTTCCTTTGGTAAACCGTGTCATTCCTGTCATCGAAGACCGTTATGTAGATATCGAGTTCGGTACAGGTTGCTTGAAAGTAACTCCTGCCCACGATACCAACGACTATATGCTGGGTAAGACGCATAACTTGGAAACGATTGATATCTTTAACCCCGATGGCACCATCAGTGAGCAAAGTCCTATTTATGTAGGTATGGACCGTATGGACTGTCGTAAGCAGATTGCCAAGGATTTGCAAGAAGCCGGACTTATGGAGCGTATTGAGGACTATACGAATAAGGTTGGTTATTCTGAGCGTAACCCTGACACCGCTATTGAGCCACGCCTCTCACTGCAATGGTTCTTGAAGATGAAGCACTTTGCCGATATCGCTTTACCCCCTGTTATGAACGGGGAGATGAAGTTCTATCCAGAGAAATACAAGAATACTTATAAGAATTGGTTAGAGAACATTCAAGACTGGTGTATTTCTCGTCAGTTGTGGTGGGGACACCGTATTCCTGCCTATTACTATAACGAGAACGATGACTATGTAGTTGCCGCTACTCGTGAGGAGGCTTTGAAACTGGCTCAGCAACAGAATCCAAAGATTACGGATGCCGACCTTCGTCAGGATGAGGATGCTCTTGACACATGGTTTTCTTCATGGCTCTGGCCTATTTCACTCTTCGACGGTATCAATAATCCTGGTAATGAGGAGATTAATTACTACTACCCCACTAGCGACTTAGTAACTGCTCCCGACATCATCTTCTTCTGGGTAGCACGCATGATTATGGCTGGTGAGGAGTATATGGGAACCTTCCCCTTCAAGAATGTTTATTTCACTGGTATTGTCCGCGACAAATTAGGACGTAAGATGTCTAAGTCATTAGGAAACTCACCCGACCCAATTGAACTCATTGAGAAGTTTGGAGCTGATGGTGTACGTATGGGTATGATGCTCTCCGCCCCTGCCGGCAACGATATCTTGTTTGATGAAAGTCTCTGTGAACAAGGACGTAACTTCAATAATAAGATATGGAATGCCTTCCGTCTCGTCAAAGGATGGCAGGTTGCTGATACCGAACAGACAGAAGCCAGTAAAATCGCAGTCGCTTGGTTTGATGCCAAACTCAGGGAGGTTAATGAGGAACTACAGGATCTCTTCTCCAAGTATCGTATCTCCGAAGCACTGATGGCAGTTTACAAACTCTTCTGGGACGAGTTCTCCAGTTGGTATCTGGAGATGGTAAAACCCGCCTATATCAACGGTGAGGCGCAACCTATCGACCAAACGACTTATGAGGAAACCCTGCGTTTCTTCGACATTCTGTTAAAAATGTTGCATCCCTTCATGCCGTTCATCACTGAGGAACTTTGGCAAGCACTTTATGAGCGCAAGACTGGAGAGAGTATCATGCGCGAAAACCTTGTACTTGGCTTAACTACAAAGGATAAGCAACTCCTTGCCGATTTCGAACAGGTTAAGCAGATTGTCAGCGGTGTACGCATGGTTCGAAGTCAGAAGAACATTGCCCCCAAGGAGGCTCTGGAACTACAAGCCGTATCATCCAATCATTATGAGTCATATGCAGCAGCTATCATGAAGATGGCGAATGTCAATACGATCCATACTGTTGCAGAAAAAGACGCTACTGCTTCAGCCTTCATGGTAGGTACGGATGAATTTGCCGTTCCTCTCGGCAATATGATTGATATTGATGCTGAGATTGAGAAACAGGAGGCACAGTTAAAGCACCTAGAAGGCTTCCTTGCAGGTGTCATGAAGAAACTCTCCAACGAGCGCTTCGTTGCCAATGCCCCAGAGCAGGTTGTTGCCTTAGAGCGTAAGAAGCAAAGTGACTCTGAAGAGAAAATTGCCGCACTAAAGGAATCCATAGCAGCACTCTACGCCCAAAAGAAGGGTTAGAGAAAAGGAGGTTCCAGCATGAAGAGAGGACTGGTATTGGAAGGCGGTGCCATGCGAGGGTTATGGACGGCAGGCATTACAGACGTAATGATGGAACACGGCATTGAGCCTGACGGACTGATTGGTGTTTCTGCAGGGGCAGCGTTTGGCTGTAACTACAAGTCAAGACAGATAGGACGCGCCATCCGCTACAATACCCGTTTTGCCAAAGATCCACGATATAGTGGAGTGCGTTCGCTATTGAGAAGCGGTGACTATTTCAATGCGGAGTTTGGTTATCATATTGTGCCAAAGCAATACGATATTTTCGACGATGATGCCTTCAATCAGAATCCAATGGAATTTATCGTGGTCTGCACAGATGTGGAGACGGGTAAGCCTGTCTATAAGCCTCTCACAAAAGTAACCTCTGATACTTACGACTGGATTCGTGCTTCAGCCTCGATGCCCTTGATGTCAAGAGTGATAGAATTGGAAGGCAGAAAACTGCTTGACGGAGGCGTTGGCGACTCTATCCCTCTGGAGTATTTCGAGTCTATGGGCTACGACCGTAATCTCGTCATCCTAACACAGCCTATGGGTTATCAGAAGAAACATCTCAAACTGATGCCCTTGATACGGATGACCTTACGAAAATATCCAAACATGATCAAAGCAATGAATGAACGGCACATCATGTATAACAAAGAACTGGCATATGTGGAACAGGCTGAAAAGGAAGGTCGTTGTTTGGTGATTCGTCCTGACGCAAAGATACCCATCGGACATATCTCACACAATCCCGACGAAATGAGAAACGTCTATGAGATGGGACGTTCTGTAGGAGAAAGATATATAGAAAGTATCAAAGATTTTTATCAGATATGAGAATCGACATCATCACTGTACTCCCCGAAATGTTAGAGGGTTTCGTACATGAAAGCATCCTGGCTCGTGCCGAGAAAAAAGGACTAGCCGAAATCAGATTGCATAATCTGCGTGACTATACCCTCGATAAATGGCGTCGTGTGGACGACTATCCCTATGGAGGCTCCGCTGGTATGGTGATGCAGTGCGAACCTATCGACCGTTGCATCACAGCATTGAAAGCAGAACGTGACTATGATGAGGTGATATATACTTCACCAGACGGAGAGCGTTTCGACCAGCATATGGCCAATGAACTGTCGTTGAAAGGAAACCTGATTATCCTTGCAGGCCATTATAAAGGTATTGACCAACGGGTACGTGACCACCTCATCACCAAGGAAATCTCCATCGGTGACTTCGTATTGACAGGTGGCGAACTTGTTGCTGCCATGATAGCGGATGCTGTTGTCCGTGTGGTTCCAGGTGTTATCGGTGATGAGCAAAGTGCCTTGTCCGACTGTTTCCAAGATGATATCCTTGCAGCTCCGATCTATACCCGTCCTGCCGACTATAAAGGATGGAAAGTGCCAGAGATACTACTCTCAGGCAATGAAGCAAAAGTCCGTGAATGGGAATTGGAACAGGCGATGGAACGTACCCGTCACCTCCGTCCTGACTTATTGAAAGACTGACGGGAACGTATATTACTTGCAATTTAATGCTTTTTATGATGTAAAGATACACGTAATTAATAAATAAGTTGTATCTTTGCAAGGTAATTATAATTGCTAACTAAACCTTTGACAGATGTTTGATAAGAATACATATATTCGGCGACGTGCTGAACTGAAAAAGTTAGTGGGTGAAGGCATCATTGTGCTCTTTGGCAACAATGAGGCGCCCTATAATTATCCTGCCAACAGCTATGCACCCATGCGACAAGACTCTTCTTTCCTCTATTATTTCGGACAGCACCGTGACGGACTTGTAGGTGTCATTGACATCAACAATGATGAGGAATGGCTTTTCGGTGACGATATTGACGTAGAAGATATCGTATGGATGGGATTCACACCATCAGTCAGCGACTTAGCCGCTGAAGTAGGCATTAGCAAGACTGCCCCGATGTCACATCTTACATCTTACATCAAACATCAGACATCTTACATCCACTTCCTGCCCCCTTATCGCCATGATACAAAGATACAAATCATGGATCTCACAGGCATCCACCCCTCCAAACAGAAAGAGGCTGCTTCACTGAAACTGATTCAGGCAGTCGTTAAGATGCGTGCCACTAAGGAACCACAGGAAATTGCTATCATTGATAGTGCCTGTGACGTAGGCTATGTCATGCATACCACTGCCCAACTGCTTATCAAGCCTGGTGTGACAGAACGTTTCATCGGCGGACAAGTAGACGGTATTGCACGTAGTCTTGCCAACGGTACCAGTTTCGCCACCATCTTCAGTCAGCATGGGGAAATCATGCACGGCAATCCCTCTGATGCTAAGTTAGAGGCAGGGCGATTGGTATTGTGTGATGCAGGCTGTGAACTGGAAGATTATTGTAGCGATCATACTCGAACCATGCCTGTCAACGGAAAATTCGACCAGCGGCAATTAGAGATATACTCCATTGTTGAGGCATGTCACGACTATGTTTTAGAGGTTGCAAAGCCTGGCATTAAGTATAGGGATGTGCATTTTGCCGTCTGTCGTATGATGACGGAACGATTGAAGGAACTCGGACTGATGAAGGGTGATACTGACGAGGCCGTACGTGCCGGAGCCCATGCCATGTTCCTGCCTCACGGTTTAGGACATATGATGGGTATGGATGTACACGATATGGAAGGACTCGGACAAATATATGTAGGCTTCGACTATGAGACACACCCGGATCTCGAACAGTTCGGTACCAACTGTCTACGCATGGGGCGTACGTTGGAAGAAGGTTTTGTTGTCACCGACGAGCCTGGCATCTATTTTATTCCTGTCCTCATTGACGAGTGGAAGGCAAACGGTCACTGCAAGGATTTCCTGAACTTCGACAAGTTAGAGACCTACAAGAACTTTGGTGGTATCCGCATCGAGGATGACGTACTGATTACGAAAGACGGTTGCCGCTTCCTCGGCAGCAAGCGCATCCCCTATCATCCTCAGGAACTCGAGGATTTCATGTCCCAACCAGCCCATTACCCCCATTAACCCCATTAACCCCATAAAACCCATAAATAACAAAATATGAAGAAACTAATGACACTCGCCCTGCTGACACTCATGGCAGTAGGTGCACAGGCAGAGGAAAAGAAAGACTCTGCCGTTAGCAACAAACCTGTTTTCACAGTGATTAAGGAGAACCCCATTACGTCTATCAAAGACCAGAACAGAAGTGGTACGTGCTGGGACTACTCTACCCTCTCTTTCTTCGAGTCTGAGATTCTGAAGAAAAGTGGTAAGACCTACAACTTATGTGAGTCTTTCGTAGCCAACAAGACCTATATGGATCGTGCCATCCAGGTAGTACGCCTGCATGGTGACTGTCAGTTCGCACAGGGTGGCTCTGCTTACGATGTTCACTACGTGCTTCAGCACTATGGTATCTGTCCTGACGACGCGATGCCGTTCCCTGGTTCTCTCTATGGCGATTCACTGAATAACTTCAATGAATTCTTCTCTATCCTGGAACCGTATGTAGAGGCTGTTGCCAAGAACAAGGCAAACAAGTTGTCTTCTCAGTGGAAGGTGGGCTTACAAGGCATCCTCGATGCTTATCTCGGTAAGTGTCCTGAGTCCTTTACCTATGAAGGAAAAACCTATACACCGAAGACTTTTGCTGAGAGTCTCGGACTCGACTGGAACGACTATGTCAGCATTACCAGTTATACCCATCACCCCTTCTACACCGCTTTTGCTGTAGAGGTACAGGACAACTGGCGCAATCCCCTGTCTTATAATCTTCCGATGGACGAGATGATGCAGGTTATCGACAATGCCGTCATGAACGGTTATACCGTCGCATGGGGTGGTGATGTCAGCGAAGACGGCTTTACCCGCAATGGACTTGCTTATGCTATTGACACCAAGAAGGCAGAGAGTCTGCAAGGCAGTGATATGGCAAAATGGTTGAAGATGTCATCAGCCAAGAAGCGCAACCTCATCGACTCTCTCGGCTGTACTGTTCCAGAGATTGTTCCTACACAGGAGATGCGTCAGGAGCGTTACGACAACTGGGAACTCACTGACGATCATGGCATGCTCATCTTCGGTATCGCTAAGGACCAGAACGGCAAAGAGTATTATATGGTGAAGAACTCTTGGGGTGAGACAGGCGACTATAAAGGCATCTGGTATATGACCAAGGCCTTCATCGCCGCTAATACGATGGACTATACTGTCAACAAGAACGCCATCCCCAAGGATATCCGCAAGAAACTCGGACTATAACATCGACTGTCAAGAGACAAAAACCCGCACCCCATTTGAGGTGCGGATTTTTTATGTCCTTTTGTAAATTCTGTTAAATTTACAAGGGTATCTATTCTTTATTTATTTTTTCTTCGTAACTTTACACCGCATATGTGCCTGTTGTTGGCTAATGCACCCTGAGACGATAAGAATAAAAACAAAATTATAAATGCACTATCAATGGAATTACGAACCACCTACACCCGAAAGACGACAAGCGGCTAAAGAGCTGGCGGAGAAGATTGGAATGAGCCCAATCGTCGCCGACCTGCTTATCCAGCGCGGCATCAAGACGGAGTCAGCAGCCAAAAGGTTCTTCAGACCGATGATGAACGAACTGATTGACCCGTTCCTGATGAACGACATGGACATAGCGGTAGACCGCCTGAATGATGCGATGGGACGCAAAGAGCGTATCATGGTGTATGGCGACTACGATGTCGACGGGTGTACTGCGGTGGCACTGGTGTACAAGTTTCTGCAGCAGTTCTATTCGAACATAGACTACTATATCCCCAACCGCGAGGAAGAGGGCTATGGTGTCAGCATTAAGGGAATAGACTTTGCGAAGGAAACAGGTGTGAAACTTATTATCGTTCTCGATTGTGGTATCAAAGCCATCGAGGAGATTGCGTATGCGAAGGAACAGGGTATCGACTTCATTATCTGCGACCACCATGTTCCCGATGAGGTGATGCCTCCTGCCGTTGCTATTCTGAATCCCAAACGGGAAGATTCTACCTACCCTTTCAAGGACCTCTGCGGATGCGGTGTAGGCTTTAAGTTGATGCAGGCATTTGCCAAAAACAATGGTATTCCGTTTGCGCGACTGATTCCCCTACTTGATTTCTGCGCTGTCAGCATTGCCGCCGACTTAGTACCTGTGACAGGTGAGAACCGCATCCTTGCCTTCCACGGACTGAAACAGTTGAACATCAGTCCGTCCATTGGTCTGAAGGCGATTATTGATATCTGTGGACTTACAGGGCGTGAGCTCACTATGAGTGACATCGTCTTTAAGATTGGACCGCGTATCAATGCCAGCGGACGTATGCAGAATGGTAAAGAGGCTGTGGAGCTGTTGGTGGAGCGTGACTTGCAGAAGGCATTGACAGAAGCCAACCGTATCAATGAATATAACGAGCAGCGCAAGGATGTCGACAAGGAGATGACGAAAGAAGCCAACGAGATTGTGGCACGTCTGGAAAGTCAACGGCACTTGCAGTCTATCGTACTTTATGACGAAGGATGGAAGAAAGGTGTGGTAGGCATCGTCGCCTCCCGACTGACGGAACTCTATTTCCGCCCCACCGTCGTATTGACTATTATCGACGGTATGGCTTCCGGCTCAGCACGAAGTGTGGCTGGCTTCGACGTTTATGATGCCATCAAGAGTTGTCGCGACCTGTTGGAGAACTTCGGTGGACATACCTACGCTGTCGGACTGACACTCAAACAAGAGAATATCCCTGAGTTCCGTCGTCGTTTCCAGGAATACGTCAACGGACATATCCTGCCAGAGCAGACGCTGCCAACCCTTGATATCGATGAGGAAGTAGACTTCAAGGACGTCTCCAAGCGACTGTATAACGAGTTGCGCCGATTGGCTCCACACGGACCCAGCAATCCAAAACCGTTATTCCTCACCCGTAATGTGTACGATTATGGCACATCAAAGGTGGTCGGTCGCCATCAGGAGCACATCAAACTTGAACTTGTCGACTCCAAATCGGCTGTAGTGATGAATGGTATTGCCTTCGGGCAGAGTGCCGAGGCTCACTATATCAAGTCGAAACGTTCGTTCGATATCGTTTACACCATTGAGGAAAACGCCTACAAGCGTGGTGAGGTACAGTTGCAGATAGAGGATATCCGACCATCGGAGGAATAATTGAAAATTGAAAATTGAAAATTGAGAATTATCAATTAATCCTGAAGAAGTTCTGGGGCTACGATGACTTCCGAGGAATTCAACGGGAGATTATCGAGTCGATAGGCAGTGGTCATGACACGTTGGGACTGATGCCTACAGGTGGCGGTAAGTCCGTGACGTTCCAAGTGCCTGCCCTCAGTATGGAAGGTGTCTGCATTGTCATCACCCCCCTTATCGCTTTAATGAAAGACCAGGTACATCACCTGCGTCAAAAGGGAATCAATGCGGCAGCCGTATATAGCGGGATGCAGCGTGATGATATCATCCGTATCTTAGAGAACTGTATCCTTGGTAGCACCAAATTGCTCTATGTCTCGCCTGAACGTTTAGGCAGTGAACTCTTTCAGACGAAACTCCGCCACATGCAGGTGAGTTTTATTACTGTCGACGAAGCCCATTGTATCTCACAATGGGGTTATGATTTTCGCCCCTCCTACTTGCAAATCGTTGATATCCGCCGCATCTGCCCCGATGTACCAGTACTTGCTTTAACCGCCACAGCAACGCCTCACGTCGTAGAAGATATCTGCGAGAAGTTAAGCCAACCGCTAACAGTCAATAGCCAACAGCCCTTCCACGTCTTCCGCATGTCCTTCGAGCGCAAGAACCTTGCATACCTCGTCCGTCATGCCATGGATAAGCGGACGGAACTGATTCAATTATTGGAGGGAGAGAAAGGCGCTGCCATCGTCTATGTACGCAGTCGCCGTCATGCCCGCGAGATTGCGGAGCATCTGACAGAGGCAGGACTGAGTGCGACATTCTATCATGCAGGACTTGAACATGCGGAGAAAGATAAGCGACAGCGTGACTGGCAGCACGACCGTGTGCGTATCATGGTGGCGACGAATGCTTTCGGCATGGGTATCGACAAGGCGGACGTGCGTATCGTTGCCCATTACGACCTCCCCGACTCCATCGAGGCTTACTTCCAGGAGGCTGGCCGTGCAGGACGTGACGGACAACCTGCTCGCGCGATTCTATTATATAATAATGCCGACGAACCGAAGCTCATCAAGCGTGTCAGCGATACCTTCCCTGAGAAAGACTATATCCGCAAGGTTTACGACCATCTCGCCTACTACTATCAGATAGCCACAGGCGACGGCTTTGGCGTATCGCGTGAATTCAATATCGACGACTTCTGTCATAAGTTCAACCATTTCCCTATCCGCGTACATGCTGCCCTGCAGATTCTGCAACGTGCCGGTTATATCGAATACACGGAAGAACAGGACAATCAGGCACGAGTCAAGTTTTTGGTGACACGTGACGACCTGTACCGTCTCCGAGGCGAGAATCCCAATGAAGAGAAAGTCATCGTAGCCCTGCTACGCAACTACGGAGGATTGTTTGCTGACTACGGCTTCATCGACGAGAGTATGATAGCCTATCAATGCGGTATGAAGTCCAATGAAATCTATGATATCCTGAAGACACTCTCCCAGAAACACATCATCCACTTCATTCCCCGTAAGCAGGTACCCTATATCCGTTATATGCAACGACGTGAGGACAGTGAACATATCTCTCTGCCTCCCGCCATCTATGAGGAACGAAAATCACAATACCAAGAGCGCATCAATGCGATGCTCCGCTATGCGAAGAGCAATGACAAATGTCGTTCACGTCAGCTGTTGGAATACTTTGGTGAGAAAGATGCCAAAGACTGTGGACAGTGTGACGTATGCCAGTCCAACGAGCCTCATGACACCAAGAAGGCACAACAGCAGATACTCACCTTATTATCTGACCGCAAGCGCCATCACGTCACAGAGCTCCTGCGCCTGCGACTACCCAAAGAAGAACTGGATGCTGCCCTCGCCTACCTGTTGCAAGAGGAGTATATCATACAACAGGATGGCTATCTAATGCTGGGATAAATTTAAAGTGACAAGTCAAATAAAAATATCTGAATTGAGATTTATAAAGTTATGCTTTCTAAATCATCTGGTACAAAGACCTGCCCTCTAAAAGCCTTTTTCGCCTCCATCGTATATCGCTCACGTCGAGTGTCGAGTGTGCGGTCTTCCGTATGATAGAGGATGAGATTCTTAACTTGCAGTTCCTCTGCCAAGCGTGCGGCATCGAGTACCGTGCTATGATGTTTCTCGTAGGGTTGGAAGCGGTCTCGATCTTCATAAAGACAGAAAGCCTCGCTCATCAGCCAGTCAGCACCCTCAGCATATTGACGGCACTGAGGACTGAACGGTTCATCGCCCAGACAACACAGACACCCACCATCTGACAATTGGGCGGCAAATCCGAACTGACGTTCTTTCGTGGAATGGATGTCAAAACATTGCAGCGGGAAACCTCCTGCCTCGAATTTGTCACCATCTTCCAAGCAGTGCATTGTAACAAGATTTCCAATGCCATCTGCTTCTTTTTGAGGAAGAATCTGGCGGCAGATGTCGGATAGTAGATTGAGGACTTTCTTGTGGCTCCATACACGGAGAGAGTATCGAAACTGAAGTGCCATCCGCATAATCCAGATGCAGCCCAGCAGATGGTCTGTATGAGCATGGGTGACGAAGAGGTCACTGATGTCCTCACGCCTGATTCCTGCCTTCTCCAGTTGGGTAAGAATAATTACCTCCACCTGCATCTACAAGCAGCACACCCTTCTCGCCATGAAGTGTGAAGCAAGTGTTGTAGCATCGGGTGGCAAGTGCATTGCCTGTACCGAGCATAGTGATGTAGTAGTTCACTTTTGAAAATCCTTTTATTGCCATATTAGTCCATTGTTATTGCAATGTTTTGTCAGGCTGTTGGCCGTCGTGAGCCTTCCATGCGCATTCGGTAATCTTCATATCCGAGAAAATAGCCGTGAATGAGGACTCTTCGGGCGAGCAGGCATAGATGCCGAAGCTGATTTCATCGGCTGCTGCTGGCATGTGGCAGACGCGCATCTGACTGAACGCCTGTCCGTCGGAAGAGCACTCGATGCAGTAGTCATCCTCGCGGCGAGAGAATCTATACCACATGGTTTTTACATCAGCGGGAATAGCCGTCGTGGCCCAGTCAGAGTAGCCATTGTTTGTGACTACACTGCCCAGATGCTGAAACTCGTCGTTCTCGTATTCCACCGAGCCCTTCAGCCAGTTCTCGCTGCCAAGATACATCACGATGCCACACTGGTCAAAACGGTGATGACTGCCTGTAAAATCGGTCTTCACCACGAAACTAAAAAACTTCTCGCGGGTCTTCATCTGCAATACGGGAGCATTGTCGTTCTGAAAGTGATAGTAAGTGCGCTGCCAGAGATCGGTCTTTGGTGCGGTGATGATAAGGATGGTATCGCCCTTCACCTCGTAGCCCTTTGGCTCACGTGTCCACTGAAGGCTGTTTAAATCGATGTGCCCGCTGTCAGCGAGAGCCACCTGAACATTGTCTGTAAAATCCATAGTTGTTTCATTTTTATTCTGCTGTCCGCATGCTGTCAGCATGAGATTTGTACATATAAATCCTACTGTTAACTTAAAACTCTTCATATTGTTTTTGTTATTAGAAAAATGTCATTAACCTATTATAAACAGCGGCACGGGGATGTAATCTACAAATGCTATTCTATCTTTCATCTTTTTTTAATTTGCGAATAACTCGGCAGGGATTGCCGACAGCCATTGAATCAGAGGGGATGTCTTTCACCACTACACTGCCTGCACCAATGATACAACGGTCGCCGATAGTAACACCTGGGCATACCGTCACACCGCCTCCTAACCAGCAGTCCTCACCAATAGTAATCGGAGAGCATCGTTCTATAGGCTTACGACGTTCAATGTAGTCAATAGGATGATTAGGTGTTAGGAATTGGCAGTTCGGTCCAACCTGAGTATTGGAACCGATGGTGATAATGCCTCCATCGAGCATCGTACCATTGTAGTTGATGAACACATTCTCACCCAGTTTAATACCATGCCCATGGTCACAATGAAAGGGCGGTGCCACCGTGGATGACCCAGGGATACCGGGAATCAGGTCTTCTATCGTCTTCCTATAGTCTTCATCCTCGGTAGTCATAGTCTGCAGCTTAGCGCAAATATGCTTGGCTCTATAGTAACTTGCCAAGCATATTTCGTTTGTAAAGTCATAAAAATCCTCATGACGCATCTTCTCTATCTCTGTCATCATCTTCTTGTCATGTCTTGGTTAAATTGAAAATTCGTAAAGTGCCGTGCTATCGCGGCACCTAACGGTTTAAAGCGTCCTGAATACGCTGTGTGTAGAAGTCACGGAAGTCTGACCATCGGTAATAAGGATATTGGGTAGTAGGCACAGGAAGTGTAGCCTCTTCTCCGTTAAGCAGACACTTCACGAGAACATCATCCGTACCTTTCTTACCACGATAGAACACCAGTTGGATATTTGAAGCCTTACAAGTCTCCCAGTTCTGATAACAGTTCTTGACTTCATACGGATCCTCTGGGTCACGGTCTGCTCCATTAATACCCATCAATATCGTCAAAGGTCCCAGACAGGTATCATGTCCGAAGCGTAAGTCGGCAATACGATCACAGCTGCCAGATATCACGGCATCGGCTTTCTTTATGAAATCTTCAAGGATGGGAATCATCTCGTACTGGGGGAAGAACACCCAGGAATAAGAGCCGAGATTCGACGCCTCCCATTCTTTAGCTATTTCCTCGTCAGTGACAAGACCGCTCATCATGTCCTCGCAACCAATACTTGGCAGTGAGGTATAGAGGTTGATGAGGTTACTACCGATATGGTGTTTGTTGCCTGGCACGCTGTCTATGTTGATAAACAAACGGGCAACAATCTTCTGTCGCAGGGAATCTTCGCTATGGAACTGGCTGCGATTCTTCTCATAACGGGGACGTTGATGAGGGAATTTACGCAGGAAAGGATTCTGTCTGTCAGTAGGCACTACACCATCAAGCGTGAGACGTGAGGACTGTTCACGAATATCTATATTCGGATTACACTGCGTCAGTTCTAGACAGAAGGCAGCCATACTCATCACACAACGTCCTGCCAACGAAGAGATAGCATAAACGTTACCACCCTTTCCAAAGATTTCTGGGAAACTCTCATACATGATGCGGGCAATACCCTGATGCTGTTCCCAACCTAGTTGTGACAATTCTCCGACACTCGCCTGTAATTCCTGCTTGGCAGCCATATATTTCTCACGGAAAGCCTCACCCTCAGCAGTCAACAGTTGCTTCTCATGAGCCTTCACCAACATAGTATCCAGTTCCTTGTAGAGTTTGTCTGTCCAATAGTAACGTGAACCATGACGGGCGTAATGACTGATATAGAATGGTGTATACCCTTTCGGTGCCTTCGTCATTTCTAATTTCTTCAGCGGATACGGATAGTCATTACCATAGGATTTCCTCGGGTCTGCCTTGAGTTGGCTGAGCGCATCAACACCCTGTGCCCATACTACTACTGAAAAGAGTCCTGTCAACAGGACCATACAAAATCTCCTGCTCATATACTTATAGTTTTTATATTGTCTGTGCGAAGATAGTCTTTTTTCCTATATTACGCAAGTTTTTAAGTAGAAATTTGATTAACACGCTATGAAATAAGGATTGGCGACGAAAGAATCAAAAACCAGTCCCTCCGATCTTTTTGTTTTCTTCAATTCTGATTTCAAGATCATCTATCGTTGTTGTCTTTGATATCACGTTAACGACATCGGCTACTGAAAGATTCTCATATCGGGTGTTCTTATCCTTATGAATTGGAATGACTCCAATAGACGGATTCGTTATGCGACATACATCTTCCAATGTTTTTACATCAGCATGTCCACTTGTGTGTAGATAATGATATTGTCCATGAAAGAGATTTACGAAATCAATGACGTTTTTGTTCTTCTGCTCTTCAGTTCCTAGATAATACCCTTTCCATATTGAGTAAATCAGTTCTGCATTAGGGAAATAATACAGCATCTTTTTTACAAAGTCCAATTGACTGCTTGCCCTAACAGGCATAATAAAGCCATTAGGACGCAAGTCTTTATCAAAATCACATTCTTCTCCCAATACAACAGTTGTATCATCATCGAAATTAAAAAGTTCACTATGTTTAGCAGCATGCTTTGTAAATATATCTAGAACGGATTTTTGGTATTTATCACATAAGAATTTTGCCCCCGTTTCTTTACATGCAGCATGGAAAGAGGCTAAGCGGTCCATATCCGTTGAAGAACAGAGAGCAAACAGATAGTGAGGACGTTTCTCTTCCTTCAATAATTTGACAGCTCCTGTTTTGATAGTATACTCATGGTCAACTTTCTCATCAAGTCTACTAAGCATAGTGCCTTCAGTTATCAAGATATCTACGTTTTGCGCTTTTGCCTGAAGTATCTTCAATAATCCTTTGCTAAGATAGCCATGCCCTCTAAAGTCTCCTGTATGGAGGATTCTATATTTTTTACCTGCCTCGATGAGGAACATATAGGAATTGAAAGCAGAATGGTCGACAAAGAATGGGGTAATGTAAATCTCCCCTTTTTTACCTACATTATACCTGCGTGCTTCTTCATAGGTTTTCATATTCTGTGCGACCATCAGGTCACGTTTGTATTTAGATTCATGGGAAGCCAATACTGTATATTTGCAGATATTCACTTCTCTAGCACCTTCCCCAATATATTGTGTAATATTATCAGGTACGAGACTGCTGAGCCCTACATGATCTCCATGGAAATGGGTATAATAAATGCCGTCCGCATCTTTAGTGATGTTCTCTATCTCCTGTTTTGTAAATTCTCTGCCTTTGCTACCAGGTAGATTACTTCCTAAATCAATAATAATCTTAGTGTGAGCAGTGGAAATCTCTGTGATACATCCACCAATCTGGTCAATCCCACGATGAATGACGATTTTCATAGACGGATATAATTTGGTTTGATATGGATTGTAGCTAATGCAGCATTTATTGCTTCAATTCTCTTTTCCCTTTCATCATTCATCTTTTCGTAGTTGTTAGCGATAAGTAACTGAGGTTCAGGATCTATAGTGACACTATTAATATCTGTCACTTTGGGAATAGGTAGCTGAAGATTCTTCTTAATAGTGTAAAGATTGCGGTAGTATTTGGTCAAAGCCGCTTGGTTCACTCGAAGGAATGTCCTATAGTTTTCCATTTGAATCAATATCTCAGGGGTGCCATCAGTATTCCGCAGGCGATTATCCCTAATTCTTTTCAGTTCCTCAAAAACAAAATGATTATTTTCTATCTTAATTAAATCAATCCTGATGGTTTTTAGAGAACCTTCTTCAAACTGGTGCGCAAATTCAGAGTCAAGATATTTGTCCCGTCCATTAATGATTAATGTACCCTGTATAAGTTTCTCCTTCGTGGATTCCCCATTATCTTCCTTAGAATAGATATCCGTTATGTTACGTTTGAGTTCAGTTAACCTATGCGTCAACCACTCCTCACAGTCTGAATACTTTGCTATAATCTTTTTCCCCTTAGAATTAATAGTCTCCCTGTAATAATTGGAATCATGTTCGTCTTTATGTCCCATATATTTAGGGTGGGTGGTTACTTTTACCTTTTGTGTTCTAAAGTCATATTTGGCTTCTGCAATTCTACCACCCATAAAGTAGATATCTATAATGTTCTGTTTTCTAACTTCAATATAAAGGTCTTTATCCTCCTTGACCACAGACCACCACGCAGGAGCGTTCTCTCCTGCAAGCGTTGAAAACAGTTGATGCTTAGCCTTCAACATCTCATGACTGAATAATGCAATTTTCATGACTTCTTAGGTGCAGCATTACATGAATTTGACAATAATTTCATAGTCTTGGAATTGGCATATAAGTTCAAAGCATATTCTGTAGAATGCTTCCGATGAAAATCACGTTCACATTCTTTTATTACATCACGGAAAGAAATGCCGTCGCCTATTCTCTTTCCTTTTTCTGTATAATCATTTGGATTGTGGTAATAAGTCTCACTTATTTCTTTTTCTATCATATAGGTTTTCAGTTCTATATTTCTATTACTGGTATAACACCTACAAAAATAAATATTATTTCTGAAAGTCGCAAGTTTTTCGAAAGATTTTTGAGAAGTTTGTGAAAAACACCTAACAACCTAACACGATGCACCGCAATCGCCCTTGTACAAAGGGATTGAAGCGTGTTAGGTGTTGCTCAAACACCTAACACATCGCAAATGCCCTGAGCATCGATGTTTGAACCCTGTTGGGTTAGGATGTTAGGTGTTTTTCGCAAATGTATAAAAAGTTTGCGAAGTTTGAACGTTACAAACGGGGTGAATGTAACGTTCAAACGGGTCGTTTGTAAGCCACAAACACCTTGAAAACACGTTGTATTCTCTATGCTCATTTATCGGAGTATCTTCTATCACTTGTTCTAAAGGCTTCTATCGTTGTAACTAAAGGCTACTAACGATGTAAGTAAAGGCTACTATACCCCCATAACAGATACTGGAGCAAGTGATAGAAGGTACTCCAATAAAAAGAGGCGCATAAACATCCATAACAAAAAGGATGCTTATGCGCCACGATTATCTTTTAAAGACGATTAATCTTCCTGATTCTCTGGACGCAGTTTGCGGACAGTCTCACCAGCACGCCACATCTCCTGGTTGCGCATAGCCTCGAGTTCCTTCTCCAAACCTGCACGATAGTCAGGCTTAGAGTTAGCATCGATGGTGATCTGAGCCTCGTTACCAGTCTTTACAGAGTAGTACAACCACTCCATAACAGGCTTGATAGCATCGTGGAAACGGGGAGCCCAATCAAGTGCACCACGCTGAGCGGTAGTAGAACAGTTAGCGTACATCCAGTCCATACCTTTGGCTCCGAACAACGGACCAAGGCTCTGAGTAAGCTCCTCAACGGTCTCGTTAAAGGCCTCAGAAGGTGTATGACCATTCTCACGCAGTACTTCGTACTGAGCCAACAGCAAGCCCTGGATAGCACCCATCAGTGAACCACGCTCACCAGTGAGGTCAGAGGTAGCCTCACGCTGGAAAGTTGTCTCAAACAGATAACCTGCACCGATACCGATACCGAAGGCAAGTGTCTTCTCCTTAGCCTTACCAGTAGCATCCTGATAAACAGCATAAGAGCAGTTCAGACCGCGACCCTCGCAGAACATCGTGCGGAGAGAGGTACCAGAACCCTTAGGAGCCACCATGATAACATCAACATCCTTCGGGGGAACAACACCAGTGCGATCGCTCCAGTTGATAGCGAAACCATGAGAGTAATAAAGGGTCTTACCAGGCTTCAGATATTGTTTGATGGTAGGCCACTGCTGCATCTGACCAGCATCAGAGAGCAACATACAAAGGATAGTACCCTTCTCGGCAGCCTCCTCGATAGAGAAGAGGGTCTTACCAGGAACCCATCCGTCGGCAACAGCCTTTTCATAGGTCTTACCTTGACGCTGTCCAACAATCACATTAAAGCCATTGTCGCGCAGGTTACAAGCCTGTCCAGGACCCTGAACGCCATAACCGATAACGGCAATCACTTCATCCTTCAATACCTCACGTGCTTTCTCCAAAGAGAACTCCTTGCTGGTGACTACAGTTTCCATCACGCCACCAAAATTCATTTCTGCCATAATTGCAAATGTTTTAAATGTTATACTTATCCCTTGCCGACCATGCCAGCCCTACCCGAGAGCCGTCGTTTTGTTAGTCTACTCAGTGATTACCCGAAACACTGACGAGGGCTTAACTAAATAATTGGATGCAAAGTTACAAATAAACAAGGAAAAACCAAAATATTTATAGAAATAATCTCGTCATTCATCACAAAACCGTGTTATTTTTTTGCTGTATCGTTTTTTTTTTCTACTTTTGTCATTTGAATATGATACCATTGCCTAAATACTTAAGACAAACCTTGTCAGCACGAATCAGTCTGATAATAGTATTCTCGATAGGAATACTCATGGTGGCATCGTTGTCTGTGTTGTTATACTATTCGAGAAAGTCAATAAAAGAAGAGGCAATATGTAAGGCTGATCAAATACTGAAAGGTACCATAGAACAAATTGACAATATCCTTTTGAGTGTGGAACAGTCGGCAGGAAACACCTACTTCAACCTCCTACCTTATTTAAATGACCCTGAAAAAGTGATGAGTTACTGTCATAAAATGGTGGAAGCCAATCCAATCATCACAGGCTGTGCTTTCGCTTTCAAGAAAGACTACCTCAAAGACCATCCCTACTATATGGCCTGGGCTCACCGTATGACAGTTAGCAAAAGTTCATTAGACCCGAGTGACCTTATAGAAGAAACGGACACAACTGGTATCTATATAGACCAGACGTGGTATAAGGAACCAATGACAGGTATGAAACCTGGTTGGCAACGCCCTATGGTTGGAGAGGATGCAGACGAGATACCCGTCATTACTTTCTGTCTGCCCATTCTTGATTCTGAACAAAAACCTATCGGCGTGTTGGGTGTCGGTGTATCGCTCAGTCATTTGTCGGAAGTCATTCTGGCTGCGAAACCGTCACTTAACTCATACAGTGTATTGCTCAATAGCGACGGCACATATATCGTGCACCCAAATAGCAAGAAACTGATGAACCAGAGAATCACCGACTATTTGGAAGAAGGTTCCGATGCGAGAAAAGCGGCTGAGGCGATGATTTCTGGTAAGGAAGGCTATATGCCATTCTATCTGGACAGTACTCACTACTACGTGTTCTATAGGCCTTACGAACGTAATACCGTGGAGGGGCGTACGATGGAGAAATTGAGTTGGAGCGCAGGTATTATCTATCCAGAGAACGACATCTTCGGCGAATATAACAAGTTGCTCCTCTATGTGCTGGTCATCGCCTTTGTCAGTCTGCTGCTGTTGCTGTTCCTCTGCAGTACAATTATCCATCGCCAATTAAAACCCTTGCTGATGTTGACAGAAAAAGCACAAAACATTGCAAAGGGAAACTACAATGAGACGATTCCCGACACTATGCATCAAGACGAGATAGGACGACTACAGGATAACTTCAAACAGATGCAGCAATCGCTGGCTGTTCACATGAATGAGTTGGAACAGTTGACTACATCGCTAGAAGAGAACAAAATCATGTTGCAGGCTGCCTATAACCAGGCAGCAAAGGCCGACCGCATGAAGACGGCCTTCCTGCATAACATGACGAACCAGATGATAGGTCCTTCTGCCTCTATCGAAAAGGACGTGGATACTCTTATCGAAATAGTCTCGGATCCTAAGAACAATGCAGATATCAACAAACTGGCTGAGGACATCCAGATAGAAGGTAAGATTATCACCGACTTACTGAAGAACCTGATTAACACGTCGGACGAGGATAAAATGCAAGCAAGTGATGGAGAACCAACAAGAAAGGAGGCTACCGATGATTAATATTCACAAGTCGTTCTCCACCAAGCTCAGTATCGGTATCATGCTCCTGGCAGTACCTATCTTCTGTATTTCCTTAGCGGCGCTCTTCTTACAGTCGCGCTATATCATCAGGAGGGAAGCCGTAGGTCGTGCCAACAGTGTGTTAAGTACCACCACCCAGCGTGTATGTCGATATGTCAACACCATAGAGACAGCCACCAATGTCAATAGTTGGCTGATTGTTGAACATTTGGATCCCGACTCTCTGTTAGACCTTTCCTATAGTATTGTCCGACTGAATCCTCATATCGATGGCTGTTCTATCAGTACAGAACCAGATATATTTCCAAAATACGGTCGCTATTTCTCTGTCTATTCTATCAGAAATGGTAAAACAGCCAACGGACGCGACTCTATCAAATCGGCCGTTGAAGAGCAATACGAATATTTCACGAAGATCTGGTATAAGTCACCACATGATTTAGGAAAGGCTTGCTGGACAGATTTCTATGATGATATTGACACCTTGAAAGTAGTACTATCTGGTTTGATAGCCTCGTACAGTAAACCTATCTATGATAATACAGGACGTATGGTGGCTGTCATCTCTACTGACCTGTCTTTGTCGCGTCTATCGAAAGACATTACAAAAGATAAGCCATATCCAAATTCTTATTTCATGATGGTTAACAAGGAGGGAAATTTCATTATCCATCCCGACAGTACTAAACTCTTCAATAAGACCATCTTCAGCGGTTTGAATCCTAATAATCATTCCGATATCTTTGCGCTGGGTCATGAAATGACAACAGGTATCAATGGTTGCATGAATGTCACTTTCGACGGGGAACCATGTATAGTTTGCTATCAACCGATTCCTGGTACATTCTGGAGTCTTGCCATCGTCTGTCCCAACAGCGATATTTTAAAGGAGTATTACGAGCAGACCTATATCATCATACCCCTGCTCATCATGGGATTCTTTATCATCCTCCTGCTATGCCATCGTACCGTTAACCATGCTATCCTTCCTCTCAACCAGTTACTGGAGAAGACACAGAGCATTGCTGCAGGTAATATGGAGATACATATCCCAACCACTAAGCGTGAGGATGTGGTGGGCCGCCTGCAAAATAGTTTCGCCATGATGCTACAATCGCTGAATTTCCATATGGGGAGCGTGCGCTATTCTACTGAACAGACTAAACTGCATAACGAGGAATTGCGACAGGCTACAAAGTTGGCAAAGGAAGCCGACCGCCAAAAGAGAACCTTCATACAGAATGTCACCCATCAGATACGTACGCCATTGAATATCATCATGGGCTTTGTACAGATACTGAGTGACAAGACGCAGATAAAATTACTGCCGAAAGAAGAACTGAAAAATATCACTGATACCATGGAGTACAACTCCAGATTGCTTACCCGTATGGTGTTGATGCTCTTCGACAGTTCGGATTTGGGTTACTCCGAGGAATTGCTTACCTCTAACCAAATCACATACATCGTCTGCAATGATATGGCTCGTGAGGTTATCAATTATGGAAAAAAACACTTCCCTAACCTCTCTATCAACTTCCACTCAGATGTTGCTGACGATTTCTGCATCCATTCCAATGGTCTTTACATCATGCGTAGCTTGCGCGAACTCGTCTATAATTCGGCAAAATATTCTGATGGAAAACATGTGACTTTCCGAATTACTACTACCGATACAACTGTCCGTTTCATTATCGAAGACAAGGGTAAAGGCATTCCAAAAGCCAACCGCGAACACATCTTCGATTTCTTTATCAAAGTAGACGACCTTTCAGAAGGACTTGGTCTCGGTCTTCCTTTGGCCAAACGCCATGCTCAAAGCTTAGGCGGTGACCTTATCTTCGATGAAGACTACCACGACGGATGCCGTTTTATCTTCGAACTTCCTTTGACTTAATTATAAGAATACTACTTTACTACGGCAGCATTCTGTACCATCACTGCGAACAATACGGATGTTATAAGTTGACAATTCTTCTTTCTCCATGTAGAAACTCAACTGATCACCAGCGTGTGCCTCAGCGACATAGGCTATCTCGAAACGCTTGATCTGATGCGTGCGATACCACGCCATATCCCATAAGTCCAGGACATGCTCGATATACTTGACGGAATTGATATGCCCATTGATATCCACGTCGTTATAATAGGTGTCAATGGTGCGCACCAACTCAGCAGCATCACCCATCTTCACTCGCCCACCTTTATCAATGGGACATTCCTTGTCTTTGACAATCCACTGTTCGATAGCCCCATTGTCAATGGCATAAATATCAGTGGGTTGACGACTCTCCGTGTCAATCATCGCCCAGATGCTGCGACCATAGCCATAGGCTTTGCCGTCTTCACCGATGACTGCGAAGTTACGGGAGGTGAAATAGCGCATGGCACTCTCCACCCACGTCTCCACATTAAACTTCGTATATTGCAGTGGCATCTCATTCATCTCAATGGCGAGACGCGACAATACCCAAGAACGCTTGATAGTCATCAGGTACTTCATGCCAAAACCACGGGCAGAGGAATGGAAATCAGCGGCATTCAACATGTGGTTTCCCAAATGTCCCATGAATAGCCGTCCACTGAAGTCACAGTGGAACGGTTCTGCCATAAAAGGATAACAACCGACTTTATCCATGTTGGTTCTGCCTTTCTTCTAAGAATGCACTGACCTGCTCCTGTGTGCCACGGGTGACGGCAATACGTCCGCTACGGGTGTACTGGAGGACACAACCAAACTCGTCCAGTGCACGATAGAGGTTGATGATATCCTCCGTGACACCATATTTCATCACGATGACATAGGTAGGATTGACTTCCGTGATACTTGCATCAAACCTGCGGATGGTACGTGATATCTCCGGATTCTGCATCACTAAGTCAGTGGATAGTTTATAGAGTCCTGTCTCACGGATAAACAACTGGTCATCCGTGAAATAGTTTGCCTTTACTACATCGATTTTCTTCTCAATCTGCTTGGTAATCTTGATAATCTGATCCTCGTCACTCCATGCCGTGATGGTGTACTTATGCACCCCCTCAATACTCGATGCCGATACGTTCAGACTCTCAATATTCACCTGACGACGCGTAAAGACAGCCGTAATCTGATTCAGGATACCTGCGACGTTCTCTGAGTAAACCAGCAGTGTATATAGTTTATTCTTCTCTTCCATCTTACTTCTTTACCTTTTTACTTTTTTACCTTTCTCAGACTTCCAACATCATATCGTTAACGTTCATTCCTGGAGGTGTCATCGGCAATACGTCATCATCCTCCTTGATGGCACACTCCAAGATATACGGTCCCTTGGTCGTCAGCATCTTCTCAACAGCAGCAGCAAGGTTAGTACGGTCTGTCACTGCCTCGTATGCAATACCATAGCCCTTAGCTATCTGCTCGTAACAAGGGTTCAGCATCTTCGTAAACGACTTACGACGTCTCCAGAACATATCCTGCCACTGGCGCACATTACCCAGATAGTTGTTGTTGAGGAGTATCATCTTCACAGGAGCCTGCTGCTCCATGATAGTACCTAACTCCTGTATGTTCATCTGGAAACCACCGTCACCCATAAAACAAACCACCATACGGTCAGTGGCAAATGTAGCACCGATGGCGGCAGGCATACCATAGCCCATCGTACCAAGACCGCCACTGGTACAGATACTACGCTTCTCGGGATATTTGAAGTAACGGGTAGCAAAGAGCTGATTCTGTCCCACATCCGTTACGAGGACTGTTCCCTTCGGGGCTTTCTCTGCGACGGCATTGACGACCTCACCCATCAACAATGGTCCTTCTGTGGGATGGATGGCAGGCTCTATGACCTTCGTACGCTCTTTCTCATCTAACTCCTTGAAAGAGTCACGCCATTCCGTATGCCTGTTCTTATTCAACAAAGCCGTAATGGCAGGCAATGACTCCTTACAGTCTGCAACGACAGCCACATCCGTCTTCACATTCTTGTCAATCTCACTGCGGTCGATATCCAGATGAATGATCTTCGCCTGCTTAGCATACGTCTTAGTATTACCTGTCACACGGTCACTGAAACGCATACCGATAGCTATCAGCACGTCACACTCCTGCTCCTTCAGGTTAACAGCATAGTTACCATGCATACCCAGCATACCTACATTCAGCGGATGGTCAGAGGGTAAGGCACTCAGTCCGAGCATCGTACGACCAGCAGGAATGTCAGCCTTCTCCAAGAAAGTCTTCAGTTCCTCCTGTGCATGACCTAACTCTACACCCTGCCCTACCAAGGCAAGAGGTTTCTTGGCGTTATTAATCAATGCTGCAGCCTCACGCACAGCCTCCATGTTCAATTTCGGATAAGCTACATAAGAACGTACGAAGTCCACCTTCGCAGGTTCCCAGTCTATCTCTTCCACCTGTGCATTACGAGGGAAGTCAAGAACCACAGGACCTGGTCTTCCTGTACGGGCAATATAAAAAGCACGACTGACTGCCCATGCAACATCCTCTGCATGGCGTATTTGATAACTCCATTTAGAGATTGGCTGGGCTACACCGACGAGGTCAACCTCCTGAAAGGCATCAGTACCCAACGCATTGATAGCTACCTGTCCGGCAATTACCACGATGGGCGTAGAGTCCAACATCGCATCTGCAATACCCGTCAGTGTGTTTGTCACACCAGGACCACTGGTCACCAAGGCAACACCCACCTCGCCAGAAACACGGGCATAGCCCTCTGCGGCATGGGTTGCACCTTGCTCATGACGCACCAGAATATGGTCGAAACATTTCTTTTCACCTCGTGTATAGTCGAACAGCGCATCATAGACGGGCATGATGCTTCCGCCTGGGTAACCAAAGATAGTCTTCACCCCTTCTGCCTGCAAGGCACGCATCAGCGCCTTCGATCCTGTAATTCTGTCTCTCATTATTTTTTTATCTAGTCTATCTAGTCATACTAGTAATACTAGTTGTACTAGTCTATTATTCTTACTCCTCCCTTGTCGGCAGAACTAACACTCTGGGCATATGCTCTCAATGCCTTACTGACAACACGGTCACGCTTCAACGGCTGCTGAGGACGGGCGGCAAGTTCCTCGTCAGAGAGTTTTACATTGATACTGCGGTTAGGAATATCTATTACAATAATGTCACCGTCCTTGATCTTACCGATATTACCACCAGCGGCAGCCTCTGGTGAGATATGTCCGATAGAGAGTCCACTGGTACCGCCGGAGAAACGTCCGTCAGTAATAAGAGCACACTCTTTACCCATATGCATACTCTTGATATAACTGGTAGGATATAGCATCTCCTGCATACCAGGACCGCCCTTCGGTCCCTCGTGAGTGATGACAACACAGTCACCTTTCTTCACTTGACCACCAAGGATTCCCTCACAGGCATCCTCTTGAGAGTCGTAGCAGACGGCAGGACCTTCGAAGTGCCACAGGCTTTCGTCCACACCAGCAGTCTT
>CADCEW010000010.1 GCA_902800585.1 uncultured Prevotellaceae bacterium | reverse complement strand
TTTATCATTAAGAATCTCAAGAATACGCTCATCGCTGAACTGTTCCTGTTCTTTGTTCTCCGCCTCATTAAGACCATCGGAATAGATAAAGAGAGGAATTCCACGAATGTCATCGATAGTCTCACCTACGAATTCCAAACCAGGCCACAAACCAATAGGTGCATTCGATTCTATCTCCATGAACTTCGGCGGGATACCAATGACTGGAGGATTATGACCTGCATTACAATAGTCCATACGTCCCGTCTTTAAATCTATCAATCCCATGAACATCGTAACGAACATACCTTGATCATTATTCTCCGTCAAGGCGTTATTCATACGCGTGGCAATGGCAGCAGGCTTCATGTGTTCGGAACCCAGAGTACGGAACATGCGGTTTGCCTGTGCCATAAACAATGAAGCAGGAACACCCTTACCTGACACATCGCCCAAGCAAAAGTACAACTCATCGCCATGTAGCATATAGCCATAAAGGTCACCACCTATCTCCTTCGCTGGTGTCATGGCGGCATACATATCAATGTTTTCACGATCAGGGAACACATTAGGAACCATTGACATCTGAATGTCACGGGCAATACGTAACTCACTCTGAATACGCTCCTTAATTTGAGTTGTCTCTTCCAACTGATCATAGGCAGTTTTCAACTTAGCATGCGCATCTTCCAAGCGTCCATGTGCTGCCTCCAACTTTGAAGCAGCCTTGCGTTTGTGAAAGATATAGATAATGAAGAATGCCATTGACAATACTAAGGCAATGCCTGTTCCTATCAAGCGCTGATGGGTAAGTTTCATCTCCTTTTGAGCAATCTCAGCCTCCTTGCCTTGTGTGTCATAAAGTGTAGCAAGTTCAGCCATTGCACTATTTTTCTGTCCTGTAATGGCAGTGTCAAGGATGGCAAGAATACGTTCACCCTCCACCATCGCCGAGTCTCTACGTCCAGCCTCCGCATTAGCACGATACTTCGGCAGCATATACAGTTGGATGATGTCCAATGAAGGCTCCATACCCCACTCGCTCAGTGCTTCGCCTAAGAAGCGATAGTTATCTGCCGCTTCTTGATAACGCTTTGCCACCATCAGGTAATCATTACCTAAGATGCAACCTACAGCAGTCTTCGAATAGCGTGTTTCTTGATATCGTTGATATGCCTCGCCTGCCTCCTTCGACTTATGAAGACCTTCCATAGCGATGGCGCGCATAATCTCAATACGCCCCTGATACTCGTCAAAGTACTCTCTTCGCGCATCAGAACGTTGACGATATTTTTCCAATAACATCTCCGTGCGGTCTATCCAATAGATGGATTCTGCATAACGGCGTGTATTAATATATGCCTGACTCGTATATACTGTACCTAATACTGCCTCTTGGAAACCACGACCTGTAGAGTCTGTCTGCCAACGATTGGCATAGTGACCGCGTGCCTTTAGAAAACTCTCCTTCGCCTCCTCATCACGTCCGAGGTTCAACTGACAGCATCCAATATTATTGAGCAGGATAGCATAATCGATATCCGAGCCAATATGTGTCTCGTCCATTTTCTTTACTGCTGGTACCGCTACCTGCAAAGAACCCTCAAAATCTCCTTTCACTAATAGTATCTCTGAAAGGCGACGCGCACATTTGTTATAACTCAACTGATCTTGACTCGATTTTATCTCACTCTCCAATGCACGCTTATAGTAAATCTCTGCCATGCGATACTGTCCCTGATGATAGTATGATACACCTCTCCAACGATTGGCATTCAGAGCAGAGATATCACCAGCAATCTCAAAACTGTCAGTAACTTTTCTCATCCGTTCATACTCCATCTGCACACCGATATCGAAAAGTACTGAATCGGCATGGGTGGAACGTATCTCACGTCGTTTCACTTCATGACAACTCATCATAGTAATGATGATGAGCAGCATCGGAACGATTAGTCGTCTGGGATTGTTCATAGGTCCTTATTAACTTTCTCGGGGCAAAATTACAAAATATTTATGAATTAAGCATTAAGTATGAAACATTATTTTATTTTGTCAAAAATGATAAGTCAGTCCTGCCTTTGCTTCAAAGGTTTCCGACTCCATATCAGGATGTGATGAATAATGAGTGTGACGATTATAGTAGGTACCTGACACCGTGATGCTCCATTTCTTGGCGACATCAAATTCCAAAATAGGAGTAACCACAAACAGGCCAGTATTACCTTTATCACCCTGCACATTCAAATAGTGCAAATCTTCTATCTTTGCGAGATCCTTTTCTTCGTATCCTTTCCAAGTAAAGACACGAAAGTATTTTACATGTAGATCTGCACGTCCGAAGTTTCCCAGTTCCAAATGTGTCTTCGACTTGATACTGAAACCACTGCCCATGTTGTAATCACGCTCCAGCACATTATAGTAGTCGCTTTTTGTTCCACCTAACAAGATACCGCTGATAAAGAGTCGCTGTTCCAAACTCGACACTATACCCATCTTAGGAAATTGGAAGATGAAGCCTGGTCCAAATGATGCAGCCTCACTAATGCGATAAGGTGTCTGATCAGAGCCATCAATAACTGGTTTCGAGTCGTAATAGTTGAAATGCTGATAGATACCAAACTCACCCAACATCTGTTTTCGGTCTAGTATCGGCGTACTCCATAAACGTCCTACAATGTGTAGGTCATTGATGAATGGTTGGTTGCTGCTCAGACCGAAGGTAATATCGACATCGAAGAAGTCATAAGGGGTAGTATGCCGTTCACCGTCTACTGCATTACCATATACCAAGAATAAGTCGATAAAGGGATTAAACTCACCACTTGATAATCCTTCGTCGTCAGCCAGATAACGTGCTCCTGCCGACATAGAGAAGTCAATAGGAAATCGATCTGAGTCATGATACTTGTAATGTGTATTCTTGACTCTCCAGGCATCACCACGCAGAATACGTGCGATACCTTTCATCGGATTGATGATAAATGCTCCCGCTTCCCGCAAGAACCTCCTGAAACCACGCTCTCGATCATCCAATAAAACGTCGCTTACCCTATGGGTGATTTCACCTATCGCGACTCCTCCTATCGTCGTGGCTATCACATCGTTGATGGCTGGAGGGTCAGACTCACCGAAAAACTCCCACATCAGAGACCCCCCTAATGCATATGGAGCTGATTCCCAGAAGTTCATCCCATTCGAGCGAGCCACATTAAAGTAAAGGTTTCCATGATACGGATGAGCAAACATATTCATGATAAATAAGTCATTGTCCCACACCATGCCTCGCTTGAAGTTACGGATAGTGGAACGCATTGTTGTCTGTGCATAATCTTCTTTCTTTATAAAGCGATTATACAACTGCACGCTCGTGTTCAGGGCTGTTACACCCGCTACTGCCAACCAAGGATGCTTTTTCAGAGGTAAAGCCATAATAGAGTCGACAGTTTGTTGCACATTGTCGATTTCCGCAGGTTCCTGTTGTGCTATGGCCGAACCTGACAGGAACAGTAGAAAGACTGTAAGCATTGTCTTCATCCATGCAAAGGTACATAAAAATCAGCAGAAACC
The DNA here is from genome assembly GCA_902800585.1 of uncultured Prevotellaceae bacterium. Taxonomy (GTDB): domain Bacteria; phylum Bacteroidota; class Bacteroidia; order Bacteroidales; family Bacteroidaceae; genus Prevotella. The sequence goes on along the minus strand of CADCEW010000010.1, from coordinate 46,685 downwards.
GTTTATTTCTGCTGATTTTTGTTTATCTTTGCACCACAAAACTTGATTAAAGATGAAAAAATTATTAATAATGGTGGCTATGGTGTTGATGACCATAGGTACCACAAACGCTCAAAACGACGTGAATATCGGAAAGAGTAATATCAAACTGGGCAGTCGCATGATGACCCCTGAGGCACTTTGGGCAATGGGACGTATTGGTGGCGTGGAAGCTTCGCCCGACGGTCGCCAAATTGTCTTCCAAGTAGGCTATTATAGTGTGAAAGCAAATAAAAGTCATCAGGTTATCTGTGTGATGGATGCCGATGGTAAGAATCGTCGCCAACTAACTACAAGTAGTAAGAACGAGACCGACCCAACATGGCTAGACAATGAGACTATTGCTTATATTTCTGGTGGTGAAATATGGTCGATGAAGGCTGATGGCTCCGACCGCAAGCAACTATCGAAATTGGACGGTAAGGTAGAAGGCTTTAAGTTCTCGCCCGACCAATCGAAGGTCATCATCCTGCAGAGCATTCCCTTCCACGAAATCATCAAGCAAAACCCAGACGACCTCCCCAAAGCTACCGGCCGCCATGTCACCGACCTCATGTATCGCCACTGGGACCACTACGTGGAAAGTATTCAGCATCCGTTTGTCTATGAAGTTTCTTTGAATAATCAGAATCCGATTATTCAGAGCACCACCCCCATCGACATCCTTGACGGCGAACCTTACGAATGCCCGATGGAGCCCTTCGGTGGTATCGAGCAACTTGCATGGAGTCCTGACTCCAAAACAATTGTCTACACCTGTCGTAAGAAGACTGGTGTTGACTATGCCATCTCTACCGACTCAGACATTTACTTATATAATATAGGTACTCGAAAAACAACGAACCTCTGTAAACCTGATGACTACAAGGCTCCATTCTGTGATCCTACCAAGACTCTCAAGCATCAGGCTGTTAATGCTCCCGAGAATCTGAAGAATAATGTAGGCTATGACCAAAACCCACAGTTCTCACCCGATGGCAAGTATATTGCCTGGCTATCAATGAAGCGTGATGGTTATGAGGCAGACCTCAACCGCCTGTGTGTCTATGAGATGGCTACAGGCACTAAACGTTATATCGACTGGAAGAGTGATGTAGAGTCTTTCTGTTGGGCACCACAGAAAGACAAGTCGGCACTGTTATATTTCCTCAGTGTATGGCACGGTTGTAATAACATGTACAGTGTCAACTGGAAAGGTGAGGTCAAACAACTGACAGAGACCTGGGACGACTGGACCAGTCTGCAACTCGCCAACGACGGCAAACGTATCCTTGCTACCCGTCAGAGTCTGTCTGCTCCTACTGATATCTATATGGTGACCCCGGGAGATGGAAAAAGCAAGAAGACTGATGTAATAGAAACAAATATCCAACAAATCTCTTTCGAGAACAAGCATATCCTCGACCAGCTTACCTTCGGAACCATCCGTCAGGCATGGGTTCCCACAACTGACGGACAGCAGATGCTCGTGTGGATTGTACTGCCTGCCAACTACGAAGAAGGCAAGAAATACCCCACCCTGCCAGTTCTGGAGTTACCGTTGGAACTTCCAGATGATGGCTGCTAACGGTTATGTGGTCATTGCCCCAAACCGTCATGGTCTCCCTGGTTTCGGACAAGAGTGGAAAGAAGAAATCAGCGGTGACTGGACTGGACAGTGTATGAGTGACTATCTTGCCGCCATCGACTATGCGGCAGAGAAGTTCTCGTTTGTCGACAAGGACCGTCTCGGTGCTGTCGGCGCTTCCTTCGGTGGCTTCAGCGTCTACTACCTCGCAGGTCATCATAACAAACGCTTTAAGGCATTCATCGCTCATGACGGAGCCTTCAATCTGGAGTCGATGTATACTGATACCGAAGAAGTGTTCTTCTCCAATTGGGAGTATGACGATGCTTACTGGAACAAAGACCGTACAGCCAATGCTTCTAAGACATACGAGAACTCACCACATAAGTTTGTAGACAAGTGGGATACACCGATTCTCTGTATCCATGGTGAGAAGGACTACCGTATCGTGTATAACCAAGGCATGGGCGCTTTCAATGCTGCTCGTCTGCGGGGCATCCCTGCGGAGTTGCTCATCTTTCCCGATGAGAACCACTGGGTACTGAAACCCCAGAACGGTATTCTATGGCAAAGAACGTTCTTCAATTTCTTGGATAAATGGCTAAAGTAATTCAGAATACTCGGAATAATTAGAATAATTAGAATAATCAGAATAAAATAATATGACTCAAACCATTCAAAAAACCTTACGCGACAGTGCTGGCATGCGCTGGACTGCTTTGCTGCTACTGGCACTTGCCATGTTCTGCAGCTACATCTTCATGGACATCCTCTCACCCATTAAAGACCTGATGCAAGAGACCCGCGGCTGGGACTCCACTGCCTTCGGTACGATGCAGGGGTCTGAGGTATTCCTCAACGTCTTCGTATTCTTCCTTATCTTCGCTGGTATCATCCTCGATAAGATGGGTGTCCGTTTCACTGCCATACTCTCGGCTGCCGTCATGCTCGTTGGAGCGTGTATTAAATGGTATGCCGTCACTGAGAGTTTTATTGGCAGTGGATTAGAAACGTGGTTTACCAACAACCTTAACTACATCCCCATCTTTGAGGAGTTAGGCGTATCACCCTTTTATGAGGGCATGCCTGCCTCCGCAAAGTTTGCAGCCTGCGGCTTTATGATTTTTGGCTGTGGCTGTGAGATGGCAGGTATCACTGTTTCTCGTGGTATCGTAAAATGGTTCAAGGGACGTGAGATGGCACTTGCCATGGGTTCTGAGATGGCACTCGCACGTCTGGGTGTTGCTACTTGTATGATATTCTCTCCTTTCTTCGCCAAGTTAGGCGGAAGCATCAGTGTCAGCCGCAGTGTTGCCTTCGGAGTTGTCCTGATGTGTATTGCTCTCATCATGACGATTGTCTATTTCTTCATGGACAAAAAACTCGATAGCCAGACAGGTGAGGCAGAAGAGAAAGATGATCCTTTCCGTATCAAGGACCTTGGACAGATACTTACCTCCAGTGGTTTCTGGCTCGTTGCCTTGTTGTGTGTCCTATATTACAGTGCCATCTTCCCCTTCCAGAAGTATGCTGTCAACATGTTACAGTGCAATCTCACGCTGACGGCACCTGCAGAAGGTACATTCTGGGCTGGTGACAGTGTCACCATTGTCCAGTATATCATCATGCTGGTAGTAGCAGGATTCGGTTTCGCCAGTAACTTCCAGAAGTCCAAGGGTCGTCAGTATGGCATGCTCGCCCTCTCTATCATCGCTCTCATCACCTATTGTTATATGGGTTATATGCGTCAGAGTGCAGAGTCTATCTTTGCTGTCTTCCCACTGCTTGCCGTGCTCATCACCCCAATTCTCGGCAGTTATGTCGACCATAAGGGTAAGGCAGCCTCCATGCTCATTCTCGGCTCGTTGCTGTTGATAGCCTGTCACCTTACCTTCGCCTTCATCCTTCCGATGTTTAAGGGCAATGCCGTTGGTGGCATCATCATCGCCTATACAACCATCCTCGTTCTCGGCAGTTCGTTCTCACTGGTACCCGCCTCCTTGTGGCCCAGTGTTCCCAAACTTGTTGATGCAAAGGTCATCGGTTCTGCATACGCTTTGATTTTCTGGATACAGAACATCGGTTTGTGGCTGTTCCCCTTGCTGATTGGTAAGGTTCTTGACGACACCAATCCAGGTGTCACTGACCCCACAAAGTTCGACTATACCGCCCCATTAGTGATGCTCGCCTGCTTAGGTGTTGCTGCACTGATTCTCGGTTTTGTCTTGAAAGTCGTTGACAAGAAAAAAGGCATCGGACTGGAAGAACCGAATATCAAGTAAATTGAAAAGTGAAGATTAATGAAACAGTTATTGTTTTTTACCATTTGGCTTTTGGCTATAGGTTCTGCACATGCACAGAGCAAAGCAGATCAGGTCAAGCGCATTCGTCAGGTATATGCAGAGGCAAAACAGAAACAGGCTGACAACGGAAAAGGCGGTAAGGCTCCCTTCGACATGCATATCCTCGTGAATAACGGGGAGATGATTAGCGAAGATTTTGAACTCGATGACATAACGAACCTGTACTACTACTTCGACAAGATGAAGAAGGATTCTAACACGGATTTATTGGACAGTGTGAAGTGTTATCTCATCATTGAGGACTGGACCTCCCACGGACATACCCGTTACCGTGAGTTCCTCTTCGATCCCGATAAGGGACACCTGATTTTCGCCTATATGAAGGGAGAGACTGACGGTGGTTTCATCGTCGAGACACGTTATTATTATGACGACAAAGGTAACCTTATCGACCAGATACATAAGACAGGTAATGAAGATTTCGGACTCTCTGAAGTAGAACCGGGCTCCCACACTTGGAACAATGGCGAGAGTGAGAAAGATGCAAGCGAATATTTCCTAGATGTTTTCAACGGCATCCTGTTCTCCAGCGACGACTTCTCTGCCGCTTCTGAGCGCGATGGTAAAGCAACACCCAAGGCTGAGCGCATGAAGTTTATCCGCGAAACCTATACTCAGGCGAAGCAAAAGATTGAATTGGATAAGCAGGCAGAACTGCCTCGTAATATCCAGATTACCATCCACGACCAGCGTTTTGAAGTAAGTCCACCCGTCACCAGAGAAATCAACTACTATTTTGAGGACGTGAAGGGACAAGACACTCCTGAAAAGCACTGCTATTTCATCTCTGACCACACGTCGTTTATGGGGTTCGATCGTTACTGTGAATACCTCTTCGATACCAAGAGCCACGACCTTATCTTCTCCTATGACCGTGGTTGTGAGGAGGGCGAGGAACGTGAGTGGCGTTACTACTTCGATGAGAACCGCAAGTGCATCGAGGCAAAGAGCGAAGCTGAAGAGATCGGTGATGGACTCTCTGAAAAAGTGGCTGCCAAGGATTATATCGACACCTTCAGAAAACTAATACGCGAATGACAAGGAGTTGGGAGATATCGTGGACTATAGCTTAAACTGATATCCTAATGTCAGCCAAAGGGAGTTCAGTTTCCACGACTCATCCAACACACCCATATTACAAAGATTGCTGATGCCGATATTATATCGCAGATCGGCGACAAAGCCACGAAAGGAATATGAAATGCCGGCAGGAATGGAAACATTCACCCTCTTGTAACTGCCTGTGTTCGTTTCCGTACTGCCAAAAGTACTCTCACCCTTCAGCAGATATCCTACCTGTATGCCAGCCTTCAAAGCAAGACCCGGTAATATGTTCGGCTCAATATAGAAATTCACCAATACGGGAACATTCAGGTAATATAACGATTGCGACACCTTGCCGATATCTTTGATATCACCATAAGTATAGCCCTCTGTGGAGAAGAAAGCACCAACGGAGACACCTATCTGTTGCCATGCCTGATATTCTGCGTCAACACCTCCTACAAAACCCCATCTCCGTTTAGCACTGGCCCTTAACTCGTTGTTGTCATCCTGCATCATTACCCAGAGATCATTTACAGACACTTTCGATGAGTTAACACCCACCTTTGGAGTTAATGTCCATAAACCAGTCTCCTGCTGTGCCTTGGCCATCGTGAAGGCAACTAAAAATACCCATATAAAACCTATCCGTTTCATCTTTCTTTTGTTTTTATTATATAACGTTTCCTATGAGCATTTATTGTCAAGTATCTTCCAAACTACTCTCTCATTTTGTCGGAATGACATCCTATACCACATGAATAATCCCGACAAAGTGCCACTGTAGAATCACTAAAAACAGGAGAAAGGCATCATTGGCTGCAAATTCACGAAAAGAAAAATGTTTTGATAACGTGCATATAATCAGATAAATTATCCACTACAATATTATACCCTTATCAATCACAGACCATATCGTTTGCATTCAGGAGACACAGATGGACAAATACTATTCACGATATACTAACTACTCAAAACGGAAACGCACAACCAAGGGAAGGTGATCACTAAACCCCTGTTGGTAGCGCATCCCATTATACGTTCGGAAGGGTTTGACCCCTCCGTATTTTTGATCCTCCTCCAACAAGAAAGGGGCATCGTTGATATATGCTTGCTCAACACAGTCAAGCAACACCGGACTGACGAAGACATGATCAATACTCCCCCACTCGCCCTGATAACGATAAGTCGCCTTAGCGCCATGTGTACCCTTTGCCTCACGGGTGACATTCTTCAGCGCGTGACTTTCCAGAAAGCGCAAGGCAGGTGAATCAGCATCATCGTTAAAATCACCCACTACGATGACCTTCGCATCAGGAGACAGGCTATCTATCACCTGTATCAGACGAGTGATGACTAACTGGCGGTTGGGACGTGTCGCCTTCTCACCCCCGTAACGACTGGGCGCATGGACGACGAAGACATGCAGCGTGTCATTATGGAGCGTCTCCCCCTTCACATAGAGTATGTCACGAGTGGGACGCATCCCTTCCAAAGGTGTGATACGAAACATCTCATAACAAAGTGGATGAAACGTCAGTGGCTGATAAAGTAAGGCGACATCAATACCACGCTCGTCGGGCGATTCCGTCATCAAATACTGATAGCCTGCGTTCCGTAACAAGGAACGATGGGTCAAATCAAAGAGAACAGAGTCATTCTCCACTTCGACCAAGGCAACGAGATCGGGTATACCCTCCTCCTGACAGGAGAGAATAGTCTGTCCGATACGGTTGACCTTCTGCCAATAGCGTGAGGGTGTCCAATGACGCACTGAAGCAGGAGTCCATTCGGAATCCTGCTTCAGACTATCGTGTTTACAGTCAAAAAGATTCTCGCAGTTGAGTTCCACCAAAGTCAGGAAACTCGACAGTAAAAGACTGAGAATCATTCGTCGCTTATCCTATTTACTTTGTCACTCTCTCCAGCCACTTCACCATACCAAACATCACACCCATGGAGATGATACATACGGCAAAGAATACAGCCCAGCACTCCCAGATAGACCATTTATTGTACATCAATGGACCTATCCAAAGCAAGCCATTACCCACGGCCGTGGCGCCTAACCAAAGACCCTGACAAAGACCTTGCAGGTTCTTGGGGGCTACTTTTGACACAAAAGAGAGACCTAAGGGTGAGATGAACAGTTCGGCAACCGTCATAAAGAAATAGTAAACGATAAGAACCCATGCACCAGACTTCATGCCATCGGCAATATTTGTATCAAGAGCCGTGAATGTCTCTGCTGAGGGATATGACTGCACATAGCAGAACAGTGACATGAAAAGGTAAGCAATACCTGCAATACCCATACCATAGGCAATTTTCCGAGGTGTAGAGATAGCACGACCAGCACTCTCTAACTTCGTAAAGAGCCACATCACAATAGGTGTAAGGACGATGACAAAGAATGGATTGACTGCCTGCCATATCTCTGGAGGGAAGACTGATGTATTGACAAAATCACGTGCAAAGAGCGACATTGAAGTACCATTCTGATGGAATGACCACCAGAAGAATACGGCAATACCCAACACTGCAAAGAGGGCATACATACGCTGCTTGATCTCCGTTGCCATCGCCTTCTTCTCCTCTTCTGTGTAACTCTCAGACACTACTGTCTCTTTCTTACCTGGAGTGGGGAACATACCACGTGAAAACAGGAAAATAACCAGCGAGATAAGCATTGCTACCACAGAGGCAATGAACGAATAATGGATACCCGTATTGAAGATATCCAGATACTGGGAACAGAAAGCACCGAGGTCGGCAGCAGAGCCTCCCACCTTTGTTATCAACTCGTTGAGGTTCTGCATGGCATCAGCCGACATTGCTGCACCTTCATCGAGATATTTATGGCAAAGGGCAGGCAGTGAAGCATCATAGGTAAGACCATTGACCTTCAGCCACCAGCCGCGCAACAGAGGAGCCACAAAAGGAGCAACCAGTCCGCCGATATTAATGAACACATAGAATATCTGGAAACCAGAGTCACGTTTGCTCTTGGCAAGGCGCAACTCCTCCTCGCCCTTCTTCGCAGCTTCTGCCTCGAAGTTATCGTACATCTGACCCACAATAGCCTGCAGATTACCTTTGAACAAGCCGTTGCCAAAAGCAATCAGGAACAAGGCAAGACAGGTCAGCGGCAACAACCATGAGATATTACCAGCCGTAGCAAGGATAGGTACCGACAAGATAACATAACCTAATGCCATAATGATAAGCCCCGTCATGATGGTACCTTTGTAGTTTTGTGAACGGTCTGCGATAATACCACCTACCAAACTTAACACATAAATGCCCGCATAGAAACAGGAATAGATAACACCACTGGTTTCGTCAGACAGTCCGAACTTCGAACAGAGGAACAACACAAGCACGGCATTCATGATATAGTAGCCGAAACGCTCGCCCATGTTGCTTAGAGCGGCCTGTAGCAGCCCTTTAGGATGATTCTTAAACATAACTTTATTTAATTTTGTCGTTTTTAGTCTTAATGATATCGAAGAGATAAGTCATCTTAATCACAATCTGTCCGAAATTGGACTTAGCAAAATAGTCACTCTTCGAATTACCATAAATATTACCCAACCCATAGTAATAACGTCCTTCCAACAGGAAATGTCCTGCCCTGGGGACGGAGAACTCGATGCCTGCGCCACCCGTGATGCCATAATCGAACTTCTTCTCTACAGGCATTGTCTCCTGGGCGACAATATTAGAACTGCGCGGTGTAACCGTCTGCGCACCAGGAATGATATTAGTATCCGTCGACTCACTCATAAAAATACCTATCTGAGGACCAATCTGGAAAAATCCCTGGAAGCCCTTACGCTCACGCCCCCAACCTAATCGCGCCATCAAAGGAATTTGCAGATAGGTCATCCTACGCTCATAACGGAGGGGATGATCAGGGTCGTCCACATAATAGACTGGCTCGTTATGAGCATCCTCTATCTTCTCTTTCCAGCCAACTTGTGAGATATTCACTTCCGCCACGATGGCACAGACACTTTTGAAATACCTTTCACATGTATAACGGAAAGTCAGTCCACCTGTCATTCCTCCCAACATTTTCTGTGGCACATCGGGCGTAAAGCCGACTTTGCTCAACAAATAGCCGCCATTTACGCCGATGGCAAAATCTGTGCGATACTCACCCACTTGCGCAACTGTCGTCACAATGAAGAAATGAAGAAATGAGAAAATGATATAAAATCGCTTCATAATTAATGCATTCTTACATTTTAAACTTTAGAATGTAATCGTTTCCGTACGACGTTCTGGTAGATAATGAATGAATACGGTACTTCGGTTCTGCAGTCCACCATTGCCCAAACGCACGAAATGAAGCGGTGTCTGAATGGGAGAATATCCAACCATTCCAGAAGCTCCCGTAAAGTCTTTTCCATATAAGTGAAGTCCTTTGAACAGGAAATATGCATGGTCGAAACCTGTGATGGCAAACCTTGGCAATGTATTCATCATATCCGCATGAAAGTTCCAGCGATATTTCAATTGAATACGATTCGTCTTCGGTGATTGAAGATCAGTATGGAAGGTTGCAGGAATATAAGTATCAAACTTATAGAAATTCTCTAATTGGTGACGGGTATAGAGCATCCAGTCCGTATAACCGAAAACACTGATTCGAAGTTCAGGATGGTTTAGGCGCAGTCCGTTGAGCTTGGCCATCGCTGCCGTTAGTTCTTTCGAACGTCCTGTATTCAAAATAACCATATTGGGCTTGGTCGTACTGAATGACTTATAGAAAGCCGCATCACTGGAAGTAAGATTGGTGATCTTATAATCAATACCATTACCTTCTAAGCGACGACGCAATCCAAAAGTAAAAATACCTTTCTGACTGGTCGTATCATTACAATCAATGAATACTGGATGGGTATCACTGAATCGCTCCATGAAGTGGTTTATAAATGACTCATTCTGTTCTGACTGTGTCTGATATACCTGATAGATTTGACGGTTTACTAAAGTCTCATGCGTATTGATTGAGAACGGAATGAATACCTTGATATCATGTGCTGTCGCAAAATCACTGAGTGGTTTTACCATCTTGGAATAGAGAGGACCGATAATTACATCACGGTCTGCTGCATGAGGATCCTCCAAGAAAGTACGGATATCAGTATCCTCTGCAACATTCCATGCACGGATATCTGTTGAGATGCCATTGGCACGCAGACTGTCACACGCCATCAAAATACCGCGATAGTACTCAATCATACGCTTTCCGTCCCCATTAATCTTATGTAAGGGCAACATGATGCCCACCCGGATTTCTCGCTGGCGGATATCCACTTCGTCCTTCGGTTTGGCCGGCATCTCTATCTGTGTCGTTGAAGGTTTTGAAGGTGCAGACTGTTCGTCGGACTGCGGTTGGTTAGCAGGCCAAGGGATATTAATGATATCTCCTTTCTTCAACTCATAGCCAGGCGTATTCATGACAGGATTAGCGTTAATAAGTTCCTGGATGGTAATCTCATACATCCGTGAGATTCCAAAAATTGTCTCCTTTCGCTTTACCTCATGCTGTAGTCGGATTTTCGGTTGCTGCGCCAATGCCGTCTCAGCGGCAAAAACCATTACCGTCAGTAGTAGCACATATCTGAATAATCGCTTCATAATTCACTTTTTAATCATTCTGTTTGCAAAATTACAAAAAAAGATGCGGTTAATCTTATATTTTTCTGTAATTTTGCAGAAATATTCGCATATGAAAGCATTTTTATATACATTTCTGCTTTTGTTTGCCATCATAGCAGTACCAACGGCAACCTTTGCCGACGATGATGATGACAACGATGAAGAGACAGTTGACTCCACCACTATACAGGCGAGCCGACTGGAGATGCCTAATGCCTTCTCACCGAATGGCGACGGTATCAATGATAAATACCAGGCAAAATCAAACTATCAGAATATCACGGAGTTCAAGGCGATGATATTCAACCGTTGGGGACAATGCCTCTATACTTGGACGGACTGGACGGACATCGAAAAAGGCTGGGACGGAACCTATCATGGTAAACCCGTCAAGGACGGTGTCTATTTTGTCAGAGTGCGTGCAAAAGGCGGTGATGGAAAGGAGTATGACATCAGAAAAGACGTGAACATACTGCGTAAGTTCAATCAGGATACTGGCAGTTATGAACAGTGATCAGAAGATCAAAGTCTGGGGTGCAAGGGTCCACAACCTGAAGAATGTGGACGTGGAGATACCCCGTCAGTCATTGACCGTTATTACAGGACTCAGTGGTAGCGGTAAGTCTTCCCTTGCTTTTGATACCATTTTTGCAGAGGGACAGCGCCGCTATATTGAGACTTTCTCGGCATACGCCCGTAACTTCCTCGGTGGCATGGAACGTCCTGACGTAGATAAGATCACAGGACTTTCACCCGTCATCAGCATCGAACAGAAAACCACCAACAAGAATCCTCGTTCCACAGTAGGAACAACCACTGAGATATACGACTACATGCGTTTGCTCTTTGCCCGTGCCGGCAAGGCATATAGTTATATGACGGGAGAACCAATGGTGAAATACACAGAAGAAAAAGTCATCGACATGATTCTTCATGACTATGCGGAAAAGAAGATTCTCATACTCGCTCCCATGGTACGCAGTCGTAAAGGACATTACCGTGAACTCTTCGAGAGTATGCGTCGCAAGGGTTATTTGCATGTCAGAGTGGACGGTGAGGTTCAAGAGATAACCAGAGGCATGAAGGTCGACCGTTATAAGAACCACGATATTGAGGTGGTGATTGATCGACTGAAAGTTTCTGCAGAACCGGAACCTACGGAAAACCGTTTGAAGAAGAGTGTCCAAATCGCGATGAAACAAGGTGAGGGACTCCTGATGGTTATGGACTTTGAGACTGGGGCCGTCAAGCATTTCTCTCGTCGTTTAATGTGTCCTACGACGGGTATTTCCTATAGCGATCCTGCTCCGAACACATTCTCTTTTAATTCCCCTCAGGGTGCCTGTCCTCGTTGTAAGGGCTTGGGCTATATCAATGAGATTGATTTGACGAAAGTCATTCCCAATCGCAAACAAAGTATCCATGACGGAGCCATCGTACCATTGGGGAAATACAAGAATCAGATGATATTCTGGCAGATAGATGCTATCCTGAAGAAGTATGAATGCGATATCAAAACACGAGTGGATGAGATTCCCGAGGAGGCATTAAATGAGATTCTGTATGGCTCTTTGGAGAACGTGCGCATAGACAAAGAACTCGTTCACACCTCGAGTGACTACTTCGTGAACTTCGACGGTATTGTCAAATACCTGCGCAATGTCATGGAAAATGACGAGAGCAGCAGTGGACAAAAATGGGCAGATCAGTTCCTGGCGGAATGTGAATGTCCTGAATGTCACGGTCAACGACTACATCGTGAGGCTCTGTCGTATAAGATATGGGACAAGAATATCTCCGAACTGGCTAACATGGATCTGACGGAACTGCGAGAATGGCTGGATGAAGTGGAAGAGCATATGGACCACCAACAGCAACAGATAGCCTCGGAGATTCTGAAAGAAATACGTACAAGACTTGATTTCCTATTGGAAGTTGGTCTCGATTATCTTGCTCTCAATCGTCAGTCGGCTTCTCTTTCGGGTGGTGAAAGTCAACGTATCCGCCTTGCCACACAGATTGGTTCACAGTTAGTTAACGTGCTCTACATCCTCGACGAGCCGAGCATCGGACTACATCAACGTGACAATAACCGTCTTATCAAATCCCTGAAAGAATTGCGGGACCTCGGCAATACTGTGATTGTCGTGGAGCACGACCGTGACATGATGCTCCATGCCGACTATATCGTGGACATCGGTCCCAAGGCAGGTCGCAAGGGTGGCGAGGTTGTTTTCCAAGGAACTGTCGGGGAGATGCTGAAGACCGATACCATTACCGCACAATATCTAAACGGTACCCTGAATATCGAGATTCCCCAAAAGCGTCGCAAGGGCAATGGCAAGAGCCTTATCCTCAGAGGGTGTCGCGGCAATAACCTGAAGCATATAGATGTGGAGTTTCCTTTGGGTGAGTTGATTCTCGTCACAGGAGTCAGTGGTTCAGGTAAATCGACCCTCATTAACGAGACGCTCTACCCTATCCTCTCCAAGCATTTCTATCGTTCATTGCAACAACCTATGCCCTACGACGGTATTGAAGGACTGGAATATATAGATAAGGTAGTGAATGTAGACCAAAGCCCTATCGGTCGTACACCACGCTCTAATCCTGCTACATATACGGGTGTTTTCTCTGATATCCGTAACCTTTTCGTTCATCTGCCAGAGGCTCAGATTCGCGGTTACAAGCCTGGGCGTTTTTCTTTCAATGTGAAAGGAGGACGCTGTGAGACCTGTGGCGGTAACGGTTACAAGACGATTGAGATGAATTTCCTGCCCGACATCCAAGTACCTTGTGAGGAATGTCATGGTAAACGTTATAATCGCGAGACCTTAGAGGTGCGTTATAAAGGAAAGTCGATTGCCGATGTACTCGATATGACCATCAATCAGGCCGTGGAATTCTTTGAGAATGTCCCAGACATCCTACGGAAAATCAAGACTATTCAAGAAGTCGGACTCGGATACATCAAACTCGGACAACCCTCTACGACACTTAGCGGCGGTGAGAGTCAGCGCGTGAAACTCGCTACCGAACTCTCGAAGAAAGATACTGGAAAGACCCTGTATATCCTCGATGAGCCTACAACGGGACTGCATTTCGAGGATATCCGTATCTTGATGGATGTGTTACAGAAACTCGTTGACCGTGGGAATACCGTCATTGTCATCGAGCATAACCTCGATGTCATCAAACTTGCTGACTATATTATTGACATGGGACCTGAAGGCGGTCGCAACGGCGGCACCATTCTATCTACAGGAACACCTGAGCAAGTCGCCAAAAGCAAAAAAGGATTCACCCCGGCATTCTTGAAAGAAGTCCTGAAGTAAACAACGTGTTTTCGAAGTGAAAGTAACGTAAATTCAAGGCGTTTGAACGTTACTTTCGGGTCGAAAGTAACGTTCAAACGCCAAGCATAGTATATCATTACATTGCAGAGGCTGCGAAGAGCCAGTCGTAAATGCATGAGCAGATACCGAAAAGGGCGACACCTGCTGTGCATACGGCAAGGGCAACACGGGTACTACAATCCGTCTTGAAGGTCGGCAATGGATTTTCAGAAGGTTTGATGTACATTGCCTTCACAATCAACAGATAATAGTAGAGTGACACGACCGTATTGATTAAGGCGAAGAACACTACAAAATATGCCCAGAAGGAACCCTGCTGTGCGGCCGCCATGAAGACGAAGAACTTCGAGAACATTCCGGCGAACGGTGGAATACCTGCCAACGAGAAAAGGGCAAGTGTCATCAAGAACGACAACTTCGGATTGGTCTGATAGAAACCATTGTAACTCGACATCAGCGTTGTGCCACCATTATTCTGCTCTACCGCATTGATAACAGTAAACACTGCCATGTTAGCAACTACATAAACTAATACGTAATACATCAGCGATGCCATGCCAGCCTGGCTACTTCCGATAACTGCCAACATGATATAGCCTGCCTGAGAGATAGAACTGAATGCCATAAAGCGCTTGAGTTCACTCTGACGGATGGCGAAGAGGTTTGCAATGGTGATACTGAGTACAATGACGATATAGAGCACATACTCGTAATACTCGACAAGCGGTGCAAAGGTCTTCATCAGGATAGTCATCAGCGCAAAAGCTGCTGCACCCTTGGAGCAGACACTCAGATAACCCGTGATTGGTGTGGGAGCGCCCTCGTAGGTGTCGGCTGTCCAGAAATGGAAAGGTACAAGCGACAACTTAAAACCCAGTCCACTAAAGAAGAATACCAGTCCCATAATGGTGAGAGGCTTTACCGTGAGCTGTGCTGCGACATCCGCGAAATAGAGTGTTCCTGTGGCAGCATAGATAAACGAGATGCCATAAAGCATCACGCCACTGGAGAAAGTCGCTATCAGGACATACTTGGCACCTGCCTCAGCAGAGTTCTTCTTCCACTTGTCGAGAGCGACCAGGCATGCCATCGGCACGGAAGCCATCTCCAGTCCGAGGAAGAACATCAGGAAATTACCACTCGACATCATGATGAACATACCCAGCAAGGTAGAGAGGATGAGCATGTAAAACTCACCTTCGTTCTTAACATTCATTGCATTCGATTCCACCCACGGCTGCGCCATGATAACAACAATCAGAGATCCTGCTGCAAGGATGGCTTTCATTACCTGCGCTGCCTGGGATGCTACGTACATACCACCAAAAGCCTCAGCAGGCTTTGCAGTCAGACATACAACTGTCACTACCGCTAACATACCGATGGTTATTGCTGCCAGCGCATAACCTTTCACCTTCATTCTGGTAATGATAAAGTCAAGGAAAAAGACAATAATCAAAGCCATCACCAGGAAGGCCTCAGGAATCATATTTAAAAATTGATTATATCCCATAATTTTCTTCAATTTTCAATTATTAAATGATGTTAGCCAGAATAGGTCCTACTGCATCACTGATGACATTGCTTGCCCATAAGGGGAACAAACCAAGACCAGCGACACAAGCAATCAGACAAATGACAGCGACACGCTCATCCCAAGTAGCATCTGTCAACTCCAAGTAATGCTTGTTCTTTACCTCACCATAGAGAATCTTACCAACGACACGAAGGATATAAACCGCCGTGACGACAATGGAAGTACAAGCAATAATAGTAGCAACACGATGGAAATTGTCAGGATTCTCGAACGAGCCTACGAAGATGGTCATCTCTGCGATAAAACCAGAGAAGCCAGGCAATCCGAGATTAGCAAGACCTGCCACGACATAACCCACTGCGAGGAATGGCATGATCTTCATCAAACCATCCAGATAACGAATATCACGTGTATGCGTACGTCCGTAAATCATACCGATGAGGGCAAAGAAAAGAGCCGTCATCAGACCATGTGATAACATCTGTAGAATAGCACCCGTACAAGATGTCTTAGTCATCATCAACAAAGCAAAGAGTACCAAGCCACAGTGAGAAACAGAACTATAGGCATTGATATACTTCAGGTCTGTCTGTACACAAGCAGAGAAAGCACCATACACCACTGAAATAGTCGTAAGGATTAAGAATATCCATGCCAATTCATTAGCGGCATCAGGCAACAGATACATGGCAACACGGAAACAGCCGTAGCCTCCGAGTTTCATCAACACACCTGCATGCAGCATGGAAACGGCTGTCGGCGCAGAAGCATGACCGTCGGGAGACCATGTATGGAAGGGGAATAAGGCTCCCAACACACCAAATCCGATGAAGATGAACGGGAAGAATATCTTCTGTGTCTCCACAGGGATATTGTTCAGAGCAGCAATCTCATTGACGTTCATCGTCGTGGCACCACTATAATAGTAGATACCTAAGATACCGATAATCAAGAGGGCAGAACCTCCCATCAACATCAATGTCAACTTCATAGCAGCATACTCTTTGTTGCCACTTCCCCATACACCAATCAACAAGTACATCGGAATCAATGCCACCTCATAGAACATGAACATGGTGAACATATCCGTGCAGATGAAAAAGCCATAGACACCTGTAGAAAGGAGGGTGAACCAAAGGAAATACTCCTTCGTCAACGGTTTGAGTTGCCATGATGCAAATGTTCCTGTGAAGACGATAATACTTGACAGTAACAGCATTACCACTGAGATACCGTCAACACCCACAGAATATGCAATATTAAGTGGCTTGAACCAAGGTACACTATAGGTCAACAGCATCACATCGGTATTACCTGCTGTACGCTGCTGAACGAAATAAATTGTCAGCCATATAGACAAGGCCAGCAAGCATGACGCTCCTGTCACCATCACACCACGCACCTGATTCAGACTCTTGGCAAGCCAGAGTCCCAAAAGCATCAGGGCTGGAATTACTACGAATAATGTTAATATAGTCATTTTCGTTATTACGTTATATCGTTATTACATTATTACGATTATATTGCGAGTAACACGAGCGTTAGTGCCACTGTACCTGTCAAGAACCAGACAGCATACTGGCGAATATCTCCACTCTGCCAAGGACGGATAGACTCACCTGCCTCGTTAGCACTCCATGCCATGAAATTGAACGTACCATCTACCACATGACGGTCGAACCATGCCACAGGCTTAGATATACAACGGAAGATGATGCGATGAGTGACATACTGCCATATCTCATCCTGATAGAAACGCTTGTAGGCAGCCTGATGCAATTTCGGGAACGTCTTATACAAACGATCGGCAATAGGCTGACTCTCACCTTTATATATATAGGTAGCCAAACAGATGCTCAAGATAGCGATAATGGTAGAAGTAGCAGCTATCTGCGTATCGAAATGGATGGTATAGTCGGTACCTGCAGCAGAAACAAACGAACCAAACGAACCACCCCAACCAAGGAAACCTGCGAGTGTAGAGTAGATGCCCACACCAACGGTAATGACAGACAATACTATCAAAGGTACCGTCATGGATGCTGGAGCCTCATGAGGTGTATGATGTGCATGCGCTTCCTTGTTCTCTGTACCCCAGAAAATACCATAATACAGACGGAACATGTAGAAAGCGGTCATAGCAGCAATACCCGTCATAATCCAACCACAAATAGGACTATAAGCAAAGCAAGCCGTGATAATCTCATCCTTTGAACTGAAACCAGAGAAGAAAGGAATACCTGCTATCGCCAGGCAAGAGATAAGGAATGTGATATGCGTAATCGGCATATACTTGCGCAGACCTCCCATCAGCGCCATCTCATTGCTATGGACAGCATGGATGATACATCCTGCACCCAAGAATAGACAAGCCTTAAACATAGCATGCGTAAAGAGATGGAACATTCCTGCCATGAAACCTAACTGTGCATGATTGTCAAGAACAGCCTCATGACCAGGTAAACTAACACCAAGTGCTACCATCATGAACGCAATCTGTGAAATTGTTGAGAAGGCAAGTACACGCTTAATATCACTCTGTGCACAGGCTACTGCAGCAGCATAGAAGGCAGTAAACACACCAACCCATACCACAATACTCAACTGTGGTTGTGCGTATTCTACCCACAAGGGGAACATACGGGCAATTTGGAACACACCTGCTACCACCATCGTAGCAGCGTGGATAAGTGCAGATACTGGTGTAGGACCTTCCATTGCATCGGGCAACCAGATATGCAACGGGAACATCGCACTCTTACCGGCACCACCGATGAACATCAGTACCAAGGCGGTTGGAATAAGCATCGCACCGGTAGCCATTGCCTTGGCAGTATTCCCTTCAATGAAAGGTGTCGTACCTATTCCCATCTGGATATCACCTGCAAATGAGAAACTGAACGAGTCAGTATAGTAACCAAAGAGCAGGATACCAATCAGGAAGAACATATCCGCAAAGCGCGTCACAATGAATGCCTTTTTAGAAGCAGCGATGGCAGGCTTCAACGGATAATAGAATCCAATCAACAGATAGGAGGATACACCCACCAATTCCCAGAATGTGTACATCTGGAATATATTCGTGGCAAGCACCAATCCAAGCATTGACATGGTGAAAAGACTGAGGAAAGCATAGTAGCGCTGGAAGCCCTTTTCACCATGCATATAGCCAAATGAATAGATATGTACCATGAACGATACCGTTGAGATGACAATAAGCATCACCACTGAGATGGGATCCAACAGGATACCCATATCGAAATGCAAATTGCCTAACGGCAACCATGTGAAATTATATGGAACAAGTGTCGGGAACGTACCATTAGCAAGACGGTCAGCCGTGAAGTAACTGAAGGCCGTCATATACGACAATACCGTTACCAGTCCCAAAGATGTAGTGCCGATAAGACCTGCTGTCTTATGCGACATCTTCATGCCTGCCAACGCAAGAATCACAAAGGACAGCGCAGGCAGCAGAAGAATCAGAAATGAATAACTATATATCTCCATAACCATTTACCATTTCATGTTCTTAATACTGTCAACGCTATCACTACGAAAGTTGCGATAGACATTGATGATAATAGCAATAGCTACTGCCGACTCTGCAGCTGCTACTCCTATAACGAAGAGCGTCATAAACATACCCTCCATGCCATCGGGATAAAGCAGACGGTTGACAGCAGCGAAATTAATATCCACAGCATTGAGGATCAACTCTACAGAGATAAGCATAGCAATCAGGTTGCGACGAGTCACAAAACCATAGACACCGATAAAGAATAACAACGCACTAAGCGCGAAATAACATTCAACTGGAATCATTGCTTTTCCTCCTTTCTTGCTATAACCAAACCACCGATAATACAAGCCAAAAGAAAGATGGATATGAACTCAAAGGGCAGTACATACTGATATTTACCTGCACCTACCAAAGCTACACCTATCTCTTTCATCGGCAATTCCGTATTTGTCGGAGCTATTGTGAAATAACCTGTCTTAAACAGAATCAGACTTACCACTAACAGTCCTGCAAAGGCTGCCAGACCACCAGAAACCATCTTACTGGCCTTTACTCGTTCTTCCAGTCCCTGAAGTGAACGTTTGCTCACCAACTGGATGGCAAAGACAAAGATCATCGTCACACCACCTGCATAGACGGCTATCTGAGCAGCACCCAAATAGGTGTAGTCAAGTAAGAAGTAAATGCCTGCCACTCCCAAGAGTACAAACAACATATATGTTGCGGCACGCATAATCCTTGTCGTCGTCACACACAACAGGGCTGAGATGACAATGACAGCCGCAAAAATTGTAAACATAACAATATTACCCATAGCCGTTTACTTCGTTTTAGTATTAAACTTACCAATCTCCTGCGGTGCACCGCCATCAATCAAGTTGGGCAGCGAACCACCCTTGTATATCTCCTTGTCAAGATGCAATACCAAGGAATCACGATTGAACGCAGCATTCTCGAAATCATTCGTAAACTCAATGGCATCGAAGTTGCAGGCATTCGTGCAGAGTTGGCAGAACATACAGTCACCTAAGTCATACTGATAGTCATCAAGAACCTTCTTTTTCTTACCAGTCTCTGAATCTTCTTCCATGTGAGAAGTAATCTTAATGGTTCCATTAGGACATGTTTTCTCACACAGCGTACATGCCGTACATTTATAACTGCCATCCTCGTTGCGCTTAAACACTAGACGACCACGATGACGCTTAGCCACATGAAGTGTCGTCTTACGGTTTTCTGGATACTGCTCTGTTGACTTGTTGGTAAAGAAGTCCTTGAAATATTCCTTCCAAGTAATCTTCATACCTGTAGCCAACGTCTTCAAGCCGTGTCCAACCTCTCCGAAATATGATTTGTTATCTTCCATTGCTATACCTTATTTAATATATAGGCCGAGGGCCACTACAACAGTCATAATAACGAGATTAATGAGTCCCAGCGGCATAAGATACTTCCACTCTAACTTCAGAATCTGATCGATACGGAGACGGGGGAACGTCCACTTAATCCACATCAGGATCCATACCAGGAAGAATGCTTTACCCATGAACCATACAATTCCAGGAATATAGTTCATCACAGCATCGAAACCCTCAATGCCGATATTCACAGGCGCCCAACCACCCAGGAAAACTGTGGCGGCAATACCTGCAATGATAAACAGGTTCAAGAATTCAGCAAGATAGAAGAAGCCAAAGCCCATACCGGAATATTCGGTGTGATGACCTGCCGTCAACTCACTCTCTGCCTCTGCCATGTCGAACGGACCTCGATTCGCCTCAGCATTTCCTGCTACAAGGAATATCAGGAAAGCAATAATGGCAGGAACATGACCTTGGAAGATAAGCCATTTCCAAGGACCTGTCTGAGCCTCAACGATACCACTCATCTGCATGGTACCAGTTAAGACAACGGCAGTTATCAGACATAAGCACAAAGACATCTCGTAAGAGATCATCTGCACAGCACCACGCATGGCACTGACCACAGAATACTTATTGTTAGAACCCCAACCTGCGAGGAAGATACCTACTACGCCAAGCGAAGAAATCGCTGTCAGCAGAAATATTCCTACATTGAAGTCGAGTACTGTCGCACCATTATTCCAAGGGAGGAACGAGAAGGCTCCGACAGAACCAATGATAACTAGCAATGGAGCTACCAGATACAGGAACTTATCCGCTTTGTCGACAAAGAATATCTCTTTAATCAACATCTTCAAGACATCGGCAAAAACCTGCAACAATCCCCAGTAACCTACTCGCATCGGACCTAAGCGACACTGGAAGTAGGCACAGACCTTACGCTCCATAAATATCAGTGCAATGGCTATTAGCGCATATCCTACAAGGATACCGACGCCCACCAATACACACTCTATCAATATCGACCAGAAATCTCCAAGACCTAAGGTGTCTCTCAGGAGAGCGTCAAACCATTGTGTTACAATACTAAAATCAAACATAATCCTTCGCTTTTATCTGTCAATATCTGGAATTACAAAATCTATAGCAGCACCCGTAGCCACGAGGTCGGCAATTTTCTGCCCACGCAGCATCGGATCAAGCGCTCCTGTTAAAGAGAGTCCCATTGGACGCATCTTCAAGCGATACGGACTCTTATCACCACGAGAGTCAAGATAAACACCAAACTCACCGCTGGCACCCTCTACAGAGAAATACCATTGGCCTTCGGGCACCTTGATGATAGGCTTCTGCTTTACATAGAACTCACCCTCAGGGATGTTGTCAATAAGCTGCTCGATAATGTGCAGACTCTGGTACATCTCCTGGATGTGGCAGGTATAACGATCCATCGTGTCACAACCTGTCATCGTGATCTGTTCCCACTCTACCTTGTCGTACATGTCGTACGGATGGTTCTTACGCACATCGTTCTTCCAACCAGATGCACGTCCAGCGGGACCTGTCACAGCATAAGACACACAGTCTTCAAGACTCATTGGACCTACCTTCTCAAAACGCTTGTGAGTGATGATATTATCACCAAACACATCAACATACTCCTGAATGATAGGCTTCATATACTTCACCAAATCCTTCACATTCTTCACGAAGTTAGGATCGATGTCGTCCTGCAAGCCTCCTATTCTATAATAGTTCTGAATGAGTCGTCCACCTGTCGTTTCTTCCATGCAGTTGAGTACATGCTCACGGTCACGCATAGAATATAGGAAAGCTGTCAGGGCACCCATATCCTGAGCGCAACAGCCGACATACAATAAGTGAGAATCGATACGCTGCAACTCATCCATGATAGTACGGATATACTTAATACGGTCAGTCAATTCCACTCCTAAGCCTTCCTCAATGACGCCAACCAGCGCATGGCGGTGCATCATCGCAGAGAGATAGTTTAGACGATCCGTCAATGCCAATGTTTGCGGATAAGTCAATGACTCACACATTTTCTCGATGCCACGATGAATATAACCAAGATGCGGATAAACACGTTTAACTGTTTCACCATCAAGAACGGTCTGCAAGCGCAACACACCGTGAGTAGACGGATGCTGAGGACCAATGTTTATCACATACTCATCGCTAGTAAAGAGCTTGTTCCGTTTCGATTGTAGATTACCATATTTATCTATATAGTATTCCAGACCATAGTCAGGTTCCTCGTCATCCTCCAAAGTATAAGAGTCGTCAAACTTCCAGTCCTTGCGGAAAGGATAGCCTTTGAAATCACTACGCAGGAAGAGCCTGCGCATATCAGGATGACCGAGGAATACAATACCGAAGAAGTCATAGACCTCACGTTCCAACAAATCGGCTACACGCCATATCTTGCTTACAGTAGGGATATACGGAACCATTTGTCCGTCCGTCTCACCTGTACCATTGATAGCAATACCATCGCCACAAATCTGTGTCTTTGCTATCATCTTCACGGAGCAACGCTCGTTGGTATTGGTGTTCTCCAATATGTAGATACAACCCAATCCCTCTTCACCGAAATCTTCACCTACGATGGTAACCAGATAGTCAAACCCTTTCTTTTCCTTCAAGTTCTGCATCTCAGCAGCAAACTTGTCAAAATCAAATGATAAGAACTCTAACTTCATACGGCGGCCTCCTCTGATTTAGTCTGAATACTCTGGGTATTCTGGATCTCTTCAACAAACTCCTTAGGTACATCCGTTACCACAATCGGTTCTCTACGACGATCGCCTAACTTGTTACGGAACGTGAGCTCCTCGTTCGAAACACCCAGTTCCTTCTCTGCAGTAGTCTGCTTATGATTAGCACCACCGAAGAATTTCTCTATCTTCACCTTACGCTGCAACTGCATCATACCATACATGATTGCCTCAGGGCGTGGAGGACAGCCAGGAATAAACACATCTACAGGAACAATTTCCTCAATACCTTTCACGACATGATAACTCGACTTGAAAGGACCTCCGCTAATGGCACAGCCACCAACTGCAATTACATACTTAGGTTCTGCCATCTCATCATACAGACGTTTCAGGGCAGGAGCCATCTTGTGAGTAATCGTACCAGCACACATAATCAGATCTGCCTGACGAGGAGAATTGCGCGTTACCTCAAAACCAAAACGGGCAAAGTCATAGCGTGAACATCCACATGCCATAAACTCAATACCACAACATGAAGTAGCAAAGGTCAATGACCACAGGGAATTGGCACGTCCCCAGTTGATAAGTTTGTCCAAAGAGCCTGTCACGACATTGACACCACCCTCATGTAACTCCTCAACCAGTTTCTCCAACGAGTCATTATCGTTCCACTCCTCATAAGGAATGCTTTTGATTTTCGGCTTTATTTCCATTCAAGATCTCCTTTCCGCCAGGCATATGCCAAGCCTAAAACTAGAACTACCAAGAAAAAGCCGATGCTCAGTAATGCCATCACACCGAATTCTTTCACGACTACAGCCCAAGGATACAGGAACACTGTTTCTACATCAAACATGAGAAACAGGATAGCGAACAGATAGAAGCCAATGCCAACAGGAATCCAAGACGTACCATGAGTAGGAATACCACACTCATAAGGTTCGCCTTTTACCTTGTTATAGGAGCGTGGTCCTATCAGTTTCGCAACAACATATGCCCCTGCAACCAATGTAATAGCCGTCAACAAGACGGTAATTAACAAAGTAAAGTTCATAAAAAGTGTTTTTATTGAATTCAATTTCTCTGCAAAGGTACAAAATTATTTGCAAAGAAAAGACATAAATATTGAAAAACTTTATCACAAAAGAAAAGCCGCTACCTTTTAAGGCAACGGCTTTAATTTTATTTATTCTTAGGAAATGCTTCTTCGGACAATTCCTTAAAGAAGTCGTATTCCAGAATAACGCTGATACGCATCAGTAATCGAACGTCCAGACTTTTACGTTTAAAAATGTTATAAACATTTGTACGTTCACAGGGGATCTGTGTTGCTAACCAGGCTGCAGACTTACCTTGCTTCCTGAGGATTTCTTCAATGTGCTTACCTATGTTCATTGTCTTTTTTTGTGTTGGTTAAATTTTTCCTCTCATATATTTGCCAACAAAGGTACGCAATAAATTCCAATATATCATCACATTATTGTAGAAATCATTTTCACAAAAATCAATTAAGTAGAACGTTCTAATATTTCTAAACACATTCGACTGTTGTGATAGGGGCATTTCCAGAAACCAGCCTTGTCATCAACAGTATTCAAAGAACCGTCAGGATGACGACTCCAGAACCATTCTCCATTATCCCAATCAATCAGTTCCTTCTTGATATATTCCCAGCAACGAACTGCTTTCTCCAAAGCTTCCTCATCACCGAAATACTGATAGAGATTAAACCATCCTACGACATTCTCCGCCTGTACCCACCAATGCAAGTCGTCGTCCACATGATTTGTTGTAAGATTTGCCTCATGAATCATAGAACCATCAGGACGAAGTCCTTTCTCAGAAGCCTTTGCCACCATGCGGACAATCGGCTCCACTTTGGCAAGCACCTCTTTATCACCTAACACCAATGCCGCCTCATGCATCAGCCATGAACACTCTATGTCATGTCCGTAACTTTCTAAATGTCCTGCTCCACGTGTCCAGTCCATCTCAAAAAACAAATCTAAATGATGCGTTTCAGGGTTAAGAATCTTATCCGTGAAAATAGCTATCAAATTGCGAAGAGAGGCTTCAATATCATGAATGGTCTCAATTGGAACGCTAATGCCGACAGGAAGTACCGATCCGAGAACCGGCACATAGTCGCACGTTTCTGCTGCATGCAATTCTTTCAGACATCTCAATAGATTTGTATACGGTTCGATAATGTGCAGATGGGTGTTCTGCGACTTAGGAAAGTTAGCATCAAAATCACTCAAACGCATATCGGTAATCTCATCCCACTCACGGGTGCAAGCCTCAATATAGCCATTATATTGCCTATCCAATGCATGTTCCTCAATGCACTCATAGAGTTGAAGAGCATAATCCAACGCCTCTCTGTCGCCTGTTGCTCGTACATATTCAGTTAATCCATAGAGAGCAAAGCCAATAGCATAGAATTGTTTCTTGGTATCCAGTGGATTTCCCAAGAAATCCACACTCCAATATACACCGCCATACTCTTTATCAATGAAATGATTGATGAGATAATCATAGGCTCTCCTAGAAGCGTCTAGATATTCCGGATTTCCTAAGACTCTATAGGCAGCAGAAAAAGTCCAGAGAATCCTTGCATTCAATATCGCTCCCTTCTCAGCTTCCGGATGAAGCATCCCTTTGCCGTCTATACGACCATAGAAGCCCCCATGCTCTCGGTCAACCATCCTATCCAGCCAAAAACGCAGGATATTCTGCTCTAGAACATCCTGCATTTCTTTTATCATTGTTTGCACCATATTAGTCCTCTGTAGCACGTATCTTCTTCAGTTCTGCAGTAATTTCATGGATACGCTCCGTGGTCAACGGATAGAACCAGACAACACACATAGAGCAGAGTGCCACACAAGCAGGAATGAAACTCATCAACCAGCGCAGACAGTCAAGGGCTGCAGCAGGCTGAGCGACTCCTTGTGACAACTGAGCAGCATCTGTGATATAACCGAAACCGTCCAACAACCACAGCACGGCTGCACCACCAATGGCACCACCGAACTTCTGTGCCATGGAACTGGACGAGAAGATCAAACCTGTAGAGGCTGTCTTATATTTCAACTCCGCATAGTCACTGACGTCAGCATACATACTCCATACCAATGGTGACATAACACCAGTAAGCACAGATATCAGAATTTGGAATACCAACATCATCCAATAGCCTGAAGGAGTACAGGGAATAAAATAGAAAGCAATACTCAATACCACCAACGAGGCATTGACCAAAATGAAGGTTGTCTTCTTTCCTAATTTACTGGAGATTGGCACACACGAAGCGACGCCTACCATGTTTGAAACCTCACCGACTCCTAAGAACAAACCTGCATAGAAAGCAAACATCAGACCAAAGAATACAAGGTTGACATTACTGCCGATAATATCCTGGAAGAAATAAGCAACCGTTGCACCACGAACGGTGTTGAACAAGTTGAAACATAAGGCTGCACCAATCAACAACCACCAAGGTTTATTAGAGAGCAATGCCTTAAAGTCGCTGCCAACACTGACCGTAGAAACAGTCTTCAGATGCTCCTTCGTCATAAGGAAACAAAGGATGAACATCACGAAACAGGCTGCTGCTATCAGCACCATTGCCCAGAACCAGCCCTCCGGAGTGTTATAGCCTCCCATAGCGTTGGCAAGCGGTTCCCAGAGGAACAAAGAGATGAACGAACCGCCATAAGCGAAGAACATACGGAAAGAAGAGAACACGGTCTTTTCATTCGTATCATCCGTCATCACACCCAACATGGCTCCGTATGGCACATTGATACCCGTATAGACTGACATCATCAGGATGTAAGTCACATATGCCCATATCAGTTTACCGCCATAGTTAAGGTCAGGAGTAGTAAACAGCAGGATACCGCAGATGGAGAAGAACGGAGCAACCCATAACAGATATGGACGATACTTTCCCCATCTGGTGTTAGTACGGTCAGCAATGACACCCATCATCGGGTCGCTGACTGCATCCCAGATACGAGTTACCAACACCAATACACCGGCGTCAATCAATGACAAGCCGAAAATGTTACTGTAGAAAAACGGCAGATAGTAAGAGAATATCTTCCAAAACATACTGGATGACATATCTCCAAAGCCGTAACCAATTTTTTCTTTTAAGTTAGCCATATTGCTTATTTTTAATGATTAATTTCTTTATGGTCTCCACAGAGGCTGCAGTATACAAACCGTCCTCCGGGGTGTTCGTGCAATAGTCGATTAACCTGTCGACAGTAGAGGTTGCCACATGCATCCGCGTATCTGCAGAAGCATAGTAGATAAACACCTTACCATCCTCGTCGGCAATCCATCCATTAGCAAAAGCGACATTCATCACATCACCAATATACTCATCCCCTGTTGGAACGAGGAAGAATCCGCCTGGCTGGGCAATAACCTTCGTCGGATCCTCCAGAGAAGTCATATACATATATAATACATAACGCAGTCCATCTGCAGTGGCACGTACGCCATGAGCCAGATGCAGCCAGCCTTTTTTAGTCTTGATAGGATGCGGGCCTTCACCATTTTTCACCTCAGTAATGGTATGATAGTGGCGCGCATTGATGATTTTCTCCTCCTTCACTTCCGCATGGGTAATGTCATCCACCAGTGCCCAGCCAATACCACCACCACTTCCTGTATCGATGAAACCATCCTGAGGACGAGTATAAAAAGCATACTTGCCATTAACGAACTCAGGATGCAGCACCACATTGCGCTGTTGTGACTTCGTTTTTAAGTCTGGTAGACGCTCCCATGTCTTTAAATCTTTTGTACGAGCAATACCAGCTGTAGCTGTAGCTGCACTGAGGTTTCCTGGTTGCGAATCATCATGACGCTCCGCACAGAACACGCCATATATCCAGCCATCCTCATGAGCAGTGATACGCATATCATAGATGTTTGTGGCAGGAATCACATCGTCGGGCATCGTAATAGGTTCCTCCCAAAAACGGAAGTTATCCACTCCGTTGGGACTCTCTGCCACTGCGAAGAAAGATTTACGGTCTGCGCCTTCCACACGAACCACCAACAGATACTTCCCTTTCCATTTGAGAGCTCCTGAATTCAACGTGGCATTCATCATGATACGCTGCATCAAGTAGGGATTATCCTGCTCACAGAAGTCATAACGCCATTCCAAAGGCGTATGCTCAGCGGTCAGAATGGGGTTTTTCCATTTCTCATAAATACCGTTACCCCACTCTTGGGGCTCGTTCTTACGCGTCAGCAGTTCCTCATGGTGGGCTCGTAACGCTTTAACTCTTTCTTGATATTCGTTCGTCATATCTTGTAATTGGTTTTAGTATTATCTATTTACGATATCTTTCAGGAACAAGACAGTCTCTTTCTGATACATCTGTTTGAAATATTCAGCGTCAGGTTTTGATGGAGAAGGACCGAACCATTCCTCCTTATAGTTACGCCATACCAGGAAGTAACTGATGGGATACTTATCCAATACAGGTGTTAACGTTGATATCCACCACGTCGGATCTGTCAGGTTCTTCAGTCCACATTCCGTCAAGGCGGCAATCTTTCCATGTTCGTCGGCAAACTTCGTCAGCATGGCGAGATTCTGATCCAACTGGGACACGAAGTCTTCCTTTGTTCCCCACTGATAGCCATCAATGCCCACCAGCGAGATACGATCGTCACCAGGATAACGCTCCAGATATTTCTCATTGGTCAAATCGGCTGCCATTCCAGGAGAATAAGCCCACAACAGGTTGTCGAAGCCATCGGCATTCAACTTATCCTGCAACATATTCCACAATGCCTTGTACTCATCAGCCGTACATAACTTCTCGCCCCACCAAAACCAACTGCCTGTATTCTCATGCCAGGGACGGAAGATAATTGGAATCTTTGTGCCATCCTGAGTCTTTAACGTTGCGAGGAAGTCAGATAAACGCTGCATCCAGACTTGGAACTTCTCATATTGCGTACCACCCTTGAGGATATTCTTCACTACAGTAGAGTCTGTGATGTCCCATGCAGTTCCTTCAGGAAACTTCTGTCCTGCGTTACCTCCACCCTCTATCGTAGTAATAGGATTGCGAGGATGCCAACTGATGGTGATGATACCACCACGCTCATAGTGCTTGATGATTTCCTCACTCATTTTAGTGAAAGGTACGCTGTCGAGGTTCTTGACGTCCCCCATCTCAATACCACCAAGTTCGAAGCCCATCACAGCAGGCCAGTCGCCACAGACATTCTTCACATCACTGGAGTCTTGCTGATACTCCCAAGTCAGTCCATAGAACGGGTCATCCTGATGACCAAACATATATCCTTTCTGGCGAAGACTGTCCAAACGCTCCATCAACTGCTGTGCAATGGTCTTTTCGTCCTTTGTTTGCTTGGTTGTTGTACAGGCAACTGCTATCGTTGCCAACATCATGAACACTATTTTCTTCATCACTACACCTTATTTTATATTCATCTGTTTTAGCATCCACTCTTCCCATTCGTCCCATTGTTCTTGGAACCAGAAATGCCAAGTAGCCTGATAAGGCTTGATGGTCTTTGGACTTTTCACTGTATTATAGGTTGCCCACGCTGTGGTGGGAGGTACTACATCATCGTTATAGCCAAAGGAAAACCATCCCTTCTGCTGATTCGTAATCAGACGTGCGAAGTTTACACCATCATAGTAACGTGAGACCTCTATCTGCTTCTCCTGTCCCTTACCTTTGTTCCAATAGAAATAATGGGGCCATCCACAGGCAATGCCTTGCAGTGATGCCGTATGGTCGCAGAGGGCGGCATGCACAGGTGCATAATAAGTGATGCGCTTGTCGAGAGCGGCTGTCGCAAGTGTCAGGAAACCTCCCTGACTTGAACCAGAGACGCCCATCTCTTTTTTATTCCAAGGCGTGTATTCCTCAATATAGTCGAGGGCACGGATACATCCTAATATCACGCGCTTATAATAGTTTTTGTCGCGATCATCTGTATAAAACTCCCAATACCAATTCAAGGCACCATGGAAGATATCGTCATAGACCTTCTGATCCATTGTTACAGGAATACCATGAATACCTATCTCTAAAGTGATAGCACCCTGTGAAGCTGTATATACATCACCACTATAAGGACGCACACCTGCACCTGGCACGCGCAACAATGCAGGATACTCTCCTTCTTTGACTGGTACGCTGAGGATGCCATAGGTACGATAGTCGGGTTGTATATTCTGGAACGAAACCTCATAGACATTAACATCCTTAGTACAACGTTCAGGCAACAGACGTTTCGTAGGATTCAGGTCTGTCTTGCGTGCCTCAGCAATAGCATTCTTCCAGAATGACTCAAAGTCGTCAGGCATCACTGTAGTGGGCTTTATCTGCTCTGGAGAGAAGGCTGCGCCACAGGCTCCCTTGTATTCCTTGCCATCAATAATTGCCTTGACATCGACGCGATAGAATCCAGGTTTCGTCATCTTTCCCTTCAACGTCATGGTTCCGTCTTTCAGCACGACACTTTGCTTTTTGACATCCTGATACATCTCTGGGCCAGCCTCGTAGTCGATTACAACATTGTCAATGAGTGTAGCAGAGCGTGTTACACTGATATTAAAGGTTGCCGTCTCGCCTACCTTATACGTCCAGTCTTGATGGTCAGGAACAACATTCACTTGTATCTCACTGCCACGAATCTGCGCTTGCAAGGGCAATACACAGGACAATGTCAGCAACAGAATGATGATTCCTATACGTCTTGTCATGTCGAATGTCTTAGTCAGTAATCAATATTCGCGTGCAAAGATACAACTTTTTTTTGAAATATCATCATTTCAGACTTTTCATTCTATCTACTTCCCCACGAATGACTGCAAGTGTTGTGGAATCTGTAACAAAAACTGAGTTCAATCCTTGTGCTTCCTGAGCTGGATCGTTGGTATAATCGTCGCCAACCTGCCATTGTTCGTGCTTAGGTTTGGCATGGCCTCCCCATCCCCAGAAGTTACAACCAGCGAACTTGCCTCCCTGCTCCGCATTGTCTGCCACCAAAGAGAACACATATTTATAATAGCCGTCGCGTCCTTTTGTCGGAGTGCCTATATCAAATTTAAAGCCATCACGCGGATAACCGAACTCTTCCATCACAAGGGGCTTGTTGATTTTCTCGCAGACAGCCAAATGCTCATTGATATATGCCTTCGTATTCTCACAGGCACGTGGCAGATGCTCTATAAGGGAGTCTGGCTTTGCCCATCCCCAGTTATAGGGCCACAGATGAACATTACAATAATCAATGTTCTCATCGGCACAGATGCGCGCCCAACTATCGATATCATTCTCACAACCCCATGAACCTTCACTACCAACAGAGATTAAATGGTTTTTGTCAAGGGAGCGGATAAGAGCAGATGCCTCAGCGAGCCATTTCTCAAAGGCTGGCAATGCTTCCTTGGAGAAAGCACGCGGCTCATTGCCTATCTGCCACGACATGATAGCGGGGTCTTCTGTATATTTCTTCCCTGTATAACGATTGGTACGGCTGATGATGAAACGCACATAGTCATAGAACAACTGATGCGCCTTATCATTGGTGGCATATTTCGACATCGCCTCCATAAAGGCAGGATAACCTACATCGTCTGGACGAGGCTGCTTACCTGCACCAGCCTGTTCAAGATAGAAGCCATAGCCCCCACTCCATTCCCATGAGTTATTCAAATAGAGTACAGCAACCATATCACGCTTACCCATCTCCATCAACAGATAGTCCAAACCAGCTAGAATCGTATCATTATACACGCCTGGGGCTATCTGCAAGGTAGGTTCGACTTTTGTCTTCACGCCACGCTCTCCATCGGAGCCGACAAGGATACGCAGGTTGTCAATGCCCATACGTTTCATCTCATCCAATTCACGTCCTAGTCTTGCCCGATCGCCTCCTTGTCCTTCCGAACCAAGGATAGCACCATACCAGAAGTTAGTGCCTACATAATAATATGGTACGCTCGCGCGTACAAAATGACCGTTTTCTACACGGATAAAGTCCGTTGTATCCTGTTTGTTTGATTGGCAGGCAAAGATGCAGGCTGCCATTGTCAATAGAAATAATATCTTATTCATACGCTCATTATTTACATTTTACATAAAAGATTGATGGTATTTTACCAATCCGTCAATCGGAGTTTTCAACAACTGCCCCAGTTGAAATCCTTCTTCTTTAACAGCGACTGCCAACTCATCCTGATAATACCAAGCAATGCTGCCGACAGCATGGACAGGCAGTTCTGCACGCTGATACTGCACCACATTATGACGGAAGAATGATCGGAAATTATCAATCACCAACTGTCGTAACGGTTCAAAATCAAGATGCTGACGAATGAAAGACGAGGTGGAGGCCAAGAAACGATTGGCAAGAGGTTCCCTATATACCTTATTAATAATAAGAGGCATCGTCAGTCCTGTCTCTTGTAAGTAAAGTGTCTGAAGTGCAAAAAACGCAGGATTTTTAAAGATGGCATTCATGAACAACTTTCCTAACACAGCACCACTGCCTTCATCTCCCAGGATATAGCCAAGCGGAGATGTGTTCTGTACGATTTTTTCGCCATCATACAAACAAGAATTCGCACCAGTTCCAAGAATACAGGCAATACCTTCTTCCCTACCACAAAGAGCTCTGGCTGCTCCTAAGAGGTCGTTTTCGAGAAAGATCGTCTCTGAAGGAAATACTTTCTTGAATAAAGCATTCATACGAGGTTTCTGTTCTTCACGAAGTCCACTGCCATAAAAATGGAGCGTTGAAAATTGGAAGTTGAACGATATAAGATTAGGCAACAACTCATCCTGAAGGATGGTTGTAATGGTTGCATCATCCTGATGGAATGGATTGATACCTTGTGTCTGATATTTTCCCAACACCTTTTCTTGCTCGACCAAGACCCAATCAGTCTTAGTACTTCCACTGTCTGCTATGAGTTTCATCGCCCTTTTGCTCTATTTTTTTGCAAATATAGAAAATAATTCCTAATTATTTCGTATCTTTGCCGAAAATTTGACAGAAACGACAATGAAGAAGTTACTCCTCATCATAGTATTATTGACAGGTACGCTTTGTGCACACGCCGTGCTCAAGGAAAAAGACCTGTCTCAAACCTTAAAGATTCTTCGCTCCGAACTAACCACCTTCCATCGGGAACTCACCCAGATGCTGGAGATGAACAAGAAACAAAGCGAGACGGTCAGAAATGAACTGATGTCCACCATGCAGAAAGCGAACCAAAATTCGCTGATGCTCTATTCACAGGAACAGGAGTATGTCTTCGACCTGACCTATGCTTGTCATGAGGCAACCGAGTTATACCATGAATTCCAACGCCAGAAAGTGCCGTTCAAGGCATTCCTCACGAAAGCGGATGCAGATATTGCACGATATGATTCTCTTATCAATGTTTTGAAAGCCATGCCTGTCCGCACGTTGGACGAACGCGCAAGGATTGACCGCAACG
Organism: uncultured Prevotellaceae bacterium; assembly: GCA_902800585.1. Taxonomy (GTDB): domain Bacteria; phylum Bacteroidota; class Bacteroidia; order Bacteroidales; family Bacteroidaceae; genus Prevotella. The sequence continues at coordinate 12,956 of CADCEW010000010.1, read as the reverse complement.
TATGTCTGACACTCGCCTCCAACATCCGGAACGCATTGGAAGAGAACCGTTCTACCATGCAGGATTATATCAACTACTATAAAATATCGGAGGAGCGGTTGGCTTACCTGAACGACTATGCGCACAAACGCTATAACGACATTCAGACTAGCATCTTCAAAAATGGTGGCGACAACTACTTCGACATCCTCAAGGACTGGAAGCGCCAGTGGCAGGTGATGAACAGAAGGGTGGCGAAGAAGTACAAACCTAACGCCTACTCACAATGGGACAGCCGATGGATGTTCGGATTACTCATCACGATTTTCCTTTATGCTATCATCGCCTCCATCATAAACCTCATTGCCATCCGCTATATCGTGCCTAAACGATTCAGGACAGAAGAGTTCATGAAGAAGCGCGCCTGCATCACTATGGCGACGACAACAGTGACCTTTGCCATCATTCTCGGCATCGCTCTTGCCCTTGCCAAACAGAACTTCATCATTATGGCAAGTAACCTGCTAGTTGGGTTTGCATGGCTGATGGGCGTCATCCTTATCTCCCTGCTATTGCGTGTCAAAGGTGACCAGATAAAAAGCGCCTTCCGCATCTACACGCCACTGATGGCAGTCAGTTTCCTCGTCATTGTTTTCCGTATCATTCTGATACCCAGCGAACTAGTTGATATCCTATTCCCTCCTATCCTGCTCATCTGTGCTATCTGGCAATGGAGCGTCATTAGACGGCACAATCAGAACGTTCCACGATCGGATATGATATACAGCTATATCTCTCTCGTGGTGTTCATCGCCTCCGTCATCTGCTCTTGGGCAGGCTATACTTTGATGGCAGTACAGGCACTGATATGGTGGACCATGCAACTCACCTGTATCCTGACCATCACTTGTGCCCTTCAATACATGAAGATATACGGATTCAGGCACAGGTTGGCTGAGAAACCAATTACCCAGACATGGGCATATGACCTGTTTTATCAAGTCCTGCTGCCCATAGCTGCCGTGGCTTCCGTGATGATCAGTATCTATTGGGCTGCCGATGTGTTCAACCTCAGTGACCTCTGCTGGAAGATCTTCAATACCAAGTTTGTCAATCTGTCTAACCTGAAAATAAGTATCATATCCCTAGCCATAGTTATCAGTCTATGGTTCTTCTTCTCGTATGCCAGCAAAACAATTCTGAAACTATTGCGGATGCATTATCAAATTAGTGATCCGACAACGGCTGCCAGTAAGGAAGTGATGGGTAAGAATGTCATTCAGGTTATCATCTGGGGTGCTTGGTTCCTCATCACGATGGGTATTCTCGGCATTTCCCTAGAATGGTTATTGGTTGTAACTGGAGGTTTGTCGACAGGTATCGGTTTTGCCTCGAAGGACATCATCGAGAATATCTACTATGGTATCACCCTGATGGCAGGGCGCATCAAGGTAGGCGACTGGATTCAGGTGGACGGCACGATGGGTAAAGTAACGAAAATCAGTTATACCTCTACAGTCGTGGAGTCGCTCTATGGAGAGGTTATCACCTTCCAGAACTCCCAGTTGTTCACCAAGAACTACAAGAATCTCACCCGCAATCATGGCTATGTGCTTGCCGTTGTTAAATACAGTGTTGCCTATGGCAGCAACCTGCAACAGGTCATTGAATTAGTGGAGACTGCCGTCAACCTGATGAAACACAAATGGATTGACAAATCCAAGAGAGCAAAGTCTGTGGTAGGTGAACTGGCTGACTCCGGCATTAACCTCAAACTGTTCGTGTGGGTAGACGCTCCGAAGCAGTCATACGCTATCAGTGACGTACTGAACACCATCTATGATACGCTCAACCAAAACGGTATTGAGATTCCTTTCCCACAACAGGACGTACACATCAAATCGTAGATTTTCTCTTTTTTGAGCAAAATATTACATATTTCCTTGCATGTATAAAAGATTTTTTCTATCTTTGCAAGGAAATATGTATATATATCATATATGAGAAATACATTTATTGCAGGACCTTGTGTCATTGAATCTGCCGAGTTGCTCGACACTGTGGCGGCAAAAATGGTAGAAATCAATAAGAGACTGGGGACGGACATCATATTCAAAGCCTCTTTTGACAAGGCGAACCGCACTTCCATCAGTTCTTTCCGGGGACCTGGAATCGACCACGGACTGCTGATGCTGAGTGACATAAAACAAAAATATGGACTGCGGATTCTGACTGATATACACGAAGCATGGCAGGCAGAACCAGCAGGACAGGTGGTAGATGTCCTGCAAATACCTGCATTTCTCTGCCGACAGACCGACTTGCTCATTGCTGCTGCTAAGACAGGTAAGACAGTCAATATCAAGAAAGCCCAGTTTCTCAGCGGCAATGACATGCGCTATCCTGTAGAAAAAGCAAAGGACGCAGGGGCTGCTGATGTATGGTTAACAGAACGTGGCAACATGATGGGATACAACAATCTGGTCGTAGATTTTCGCAACATCCCAGACATGCTCAACATAGTACCCACCGTTATCATGGACTGTACGCATAGTGTGCAACGTCCTGGGGGGGCTGACGGAAAGACAGGCGGAGACCGCCGCTATGTGCCACAGATGGCATTGGCAGCAAAAGCCTTTGGGGCAACGGGGTGGTTCTTTGAGGTCCATCCGAATCCTGACCAAGGATTGAGTGATGCCGCCAATATGTTGGAGTTAGACAAACTGGAAGGAATTATAGAGAAGCTAAAGTGACAGACAAAGAGTACGCCATACAATGTATCAAGGATGAGGCACAGGCCGTGCTTGACCTGACATCCAAGATTGACGACAATTTCGACAAAGCCGTTGATCTTATCATGCATTGTAGCGGCAAGGTTATCGTGACAGGCGTAGGAAAGAGCGGACATATCGGTGCAAAGATTGCCGCTACCCTTGCTTCGACAGGAACACCATCGTTCTTCGTCAATCCTTTAGACGTGTTTCATGGCGATCTCGGTGTTATGGCAAAAGGGGACGTTGTCCTCGCCATTTCCAATTCCGGACTGACAGATGAACTGCTCCGCTTCATTCCGATGGTGCTCCACATGGACATCCCCATTATCGCTATGAGCGGCAATTCGCAGTCTCTCCTTGCCAAATACTCCACCTGCCATCTTAACGTGAGTGTAGAGAAAGAAGCCTGTCCGCTTAACCTCGCTCCCACGAGCAGTACAACTGCTGCACTGGTCATGGGAGACGCCCTTGCCATCGCCCTGATGAACAAACGGCATTTCCAACCTCAGGATTTCGCACAATATCATCCTGGTGGTGAACTCGGGAAAAGGCTTCTTACTACAGCCCAAGACGTGATGATTACGGAAAATCTGCCATTGCTATCCGCAGAGATGCACTTGGGCGAGGCCATTATCCTGGTGAGCAAAGGAAAACTGGGGCTAGGTGTTGCCATAGAAAACGGTTGCGTCGTGGGAATAATTACCGACGGAGACATCCGTCGTGCCATGGAGCGATGGAAAGCCGAATTCTTCGATCGTACAGTCGGAGACATCATGACACGCACGCCGAAGACTGTCACGTTACAGACGAAGATTTCCGAAATACAAAAGATAATGAACAAAAACAAGATACACAACGTACTGGTCACCGACGAGACCAACAAACTCTTGGGCATCGTCGACCGATATGCCTGCATCTTACAATAACGAAAACGTACAGACTATGAAAGGACTGAAGAAAATACTCTGCATCATGATGCTTGCCCTTCCGCTGGCTGCTGTTGGTGTCTACCTGTTTAAGTCTTTGGACATCAAAGATGGACTAACTACCAGTCAAGTCAACTGCATTCTAAAGGATGCACGCGGATATGTTTGGTTTGGAACTCCTGCCGGTCTTTACCGCTATGACGGCTATACCTTCCGGAATTTCCAAAGTAACTCAAGGGACGGATCCTCTCTGCCCGACAGTTATATCCTGAGCATTCAAGAGGCTTTGGACGGCAATCTCTGGATACTTACATCCGCAGGTTACTGTGTTTACCACCCTCAGACAGAGTCATTCGAGCGTGACATGAAGCAAGTATATGCCCGTATGGGTATAGAAGGACATCCCAACGTGGTGTATTTTGACCGTCACAAAAACCTATGGGCTGCTATTCCAAACAAAGGTGTCGTCGCCTATAACATGCAGCAACAATTACTTTATGAATTCGGATATACCGATGATAGCCATGGTGTTCCTCAGGGAAATATCTGTTCTATCGGAGAATGCCGTGACGGTGCTATCATCGTCTATGAGGATGGTAGACTGATCTGCTGCGATATCATGCACCAACAGCACACCGTTTGGGCAACTGAACATATTGCCAAGGAGGGTTTGCGTAAAAGCAACTCTCTGAAAGTCTTCGCAGACCAGAACGACAATGTCTGGCTCTATGGAATGGGTACTCTTATGATGTATAACAAGAGTACTAATGTATGGGATACGACCATCGGTAACTCCTTCGGACTGACCAGTGTCAGTGTGGACCATAGTGTCAACGGTATGGCAAGTGACAATAGTGGGAATATCTGGATAGGAACAGACCGCATGGGTATCATCCGCATGGATGTCAACACCCATGAGACGGAAACAGTACAACTCAATGTCGGGAAAAATAACGTGTCAGACCAGGAAGTTATTGGCATCCAGAGTCTCTATGTCGATGACACCGACCTGCTTTGGGTTGGTACCGAAAAGTCGGGTGTTGCATTCTACGGTAACAATATCTATAAGTTTGAATCATCCTTCATTGGTGATGTCACAGCCATTACTGAAGATAAGAACGGAAAAATATGGTATGGTACCAGTGACAAGGGAGTCATCGGTTATGAGGGGGCATTGGCAAGTCTCAAGGTATCTAGTATGGCTACAACTCCGGACGGCAGTCTGTGGGTGGGCTCCCGTCAAAACGGTCTGACACGTATCAAAGACGGAACATCCCGTATCTTCTCAGCTGCTCGCGACAGCATGAAAACCCTGATTGACGATCATATTAACGCGCTTACTCATGATAAGGCTGGTAACCTATGGATTGCAACAAACGGAGGTCTTCAGGTCTATAATCCGAATATGAACACTTTCTCTTCATACACCCGGGAAAACGGTATGCTCAGCACGAACAACATTACCTGTCTCTTCTATGGAAAGAATAATATGTTGTTCATAGGCTCCTCAGAAGGACTGGTCATACTGAACCTTTCTAATAGAGAAAAGACACTTCTGACGGGTAATTCCACCAACATCAAGACGTTTACCAACAACTATATCACCCAGATCTATGAGGATTCACGTGGTCTGATATGGGTTGGTACACGAGAGGGACTGAACATCCTGAACACGATGACAGACTCTCTCAACTATATCACTGAGAAGGACGGACTATGCAGTAATTCCATCTGTGGTATTACAGAAGACAAGAATAACAACATCTGGGTGACAACAAGTAATGGTGTTAGCCGTATTGTCATACAACGAAGCCGTGACAAAGACGATGGAAGTTTCGGCTATGGTCTGAGTAACTACGATACCAGAGACGGATTGCAAAGCAATGAATTTAACACTGGTTCCATCTTGAGAAAGAGCGACGGCTCTGTCATCTTCGGAGGTCTCTATGGTGTCAACTGGATACGAAAAAGTAGTAAGGAAGAACAGGCTGCACTGCCACGAGTCATGCTTACCCAGTTATTTATCGGAGAAGAAGAGATTCTTGTCGGACATGAATATGACGGACAGGTCATATTGCAACAGGCCCTGAATGAGAGCAATAAGATTGAGTTGAAGAACAGCCAGAACTCCTTTACGATCAAGTTCGCAGCAGGAAGCTATAATCAGGGAGAGCGTCTTCAGTTCATGTATTGGATGGAAGGCAAAGACCACGACTGGCGCAACGGTGATGCCCTGTTGCATGGTGTGAGATTCCGTAATCTGAGCAGTGGAACCTATACGCTGCATGTAAAGGCTGTCAGTGCCGATGGTGGTGTCAGTAACCAGGAACGTAAGTTAGAGATAACCATTGAACGCCCATGGTGGTTGACATGGTGGATGCTCTCTGCCTACGTATTGTTCGCCATTATTGTATTAGTAATGTGGCGCTATGGACAAAAGAGGATTAAGAATTTCCTAACAAGAAAACGGACTGTCATCAATGAACTAAAGCGCCAGCGTGAGGAGATAAAGCTCACCAGCGATGAACTCCGACAGCCTATGGCACGAATGACAACCATCATCGGAAATCTTGCTGAGAAGGAGACAGACTTAGAGGGACGTGAACAGCTGAACTCCCTTCACTTCCAGATGCTGCAAGTCATCACCCGCATTTCCGAGATGCAGACAGTCTTGGAGAACCCGGAGGCAAAGGCAGAGTCTACGGCAAAAGACCGTTTGGAACTGAACGATCAGGGAGAAGTCCGTCTGCCAGGTATCTCCACTTCCGAGTTAACCGCCAATATCACGCCGTTACGTCTGGATAAGAAGACGCAGAAGTTCAGTGTCATCTTTATCGATGACAACAATGAGTTCAATAACTTCATGAACGCCCATTTGCGTGAGGTTTACGACTTCCATGTATATGATGACATCAAGATGGCACTGCCTGATATTGAAACGCTTAAAGCTGATTTGGTCATCTGTAAGCAGGTAATGAAGGGAATGTCAGGAAGCGAATTGTGTAATAAGTTGAAGTCCAATCCAAGAACAGACAAGATTAAGTTTGTTCTCATGACAGATACTGTTCTGACTCCAGAGATGATGTCTGATATGAATATCACCATGGCTGCCGATGACTACCTTGCTAAACCGTTTAATGTACAGGAGGCTGTCATGCGCTTCAACAAACTGATGGGTCTCGGTCCTATCGAGATGGAACAGGATGCCATCGAGGGACGTGAGACTCGTATGTTGGAAGGTCGTAATGCTAGTATGACTACTTCTACGATGGTCTATGATGATGATGGTATCAAGATAGAGGACACCAATCAGGAGACTCCAAAAGAAGAACAGCCAGTACCACAGCAAAAGGCTCCTACGGAGAACACGCCTGCCACACAAAGCACCAGTATTCTCGCAGAGTACTACGGAGAGGACGAGACTATCGGCGACTACTCTATGAGTGACTTGACGGATCGTCGTCTCATGAAGAATGTCGAGCAGTTTGTTCTCCAGAATATGAGTCGTGGACAAATCAGTCTAGAAGAGATGGCATCGGCTATGGGTATGGGACGTGTCCCGTTCTTCCATAAGATTCGTAGCATCACCACGAAGACGCCTGCCGAGATTGTGCGTGAAATCAGACTGAAACATGCCTGCATGCTGTTGACTAAGACCAATATCAACATGAGTGAGTTGGCTATCAACATCGGATTCTCTACTGCGGAGAACTTCATCAATATCTTCAAGGAGAAATTCGGTATGACACCACTTGAATATCGTCTTAAGAATAAGAAATAATATGTTGCGAGTCGTCCTTATCGCATTACTGACACTTATCATACAATCAGCGAGCGCTCAAACGAGCGACTCGCTGATTGTGCGTACACTACGTTCCAAGAAAATTGTTTTCTCCGACAACAACCAGGTAACCCTTCTGATGTCTGGTCAGGAAAAATTCGACGACATGTTTCGTGCCATCCGACAGGCGAAGAGTAGTATTCATTTGGAGTATTTTAATTTCCGCAATGACTCCATCGCCTCTCTGCTCTTTGATATCCTGAGAGAGAAACGAAAAGAGGGTGTCGAGGTACGTGCTATGTTTGACGGTTTTGGCAATGACTCTAATAATCAGCCCCTGAAGAAACACCATCTGAGAGCACTTCGTGCAGACAGTATTGATATTGTGGAATATGAACCCATCCGTTTCCCTTGGATTAATAAAATCTTTGGACGCGACCATCGTAAGATTGTCGTGATTGACGGACAGATCGCCTATACTGGCGGCATGAATGTTGCCGATTACTATATCAAAGGTACAGAGCAAGTCGGAGAGTGGCGTGACATGCACTGTCGCATCGAAGGAGATGCCGTCAACGAACTACAGAAGATCTTTATAAGGATATGGAACCGAGTGACGGGTGAGAACGTACATGGCATGAAATACTATCGAGGTGGCACCTTGACTAAATTCGAAGGGCTGAAGCCTGACACGACCTCCACTGCTGGTAGAAAGATGGTGGGTATCATCACTCGAGAGCCTCATCGTACACCTGCTATCATGCGTGACTTCTATATCAGTGCCATTGACGATGCACAAGACTCCATCAAGATCATCAACCCCTACTTCACCCTCATTCCGTCAGTCACGCGTGCCTTGACCCGTGCTATTGAGCGTGGTGTAAAAGTTGAAATCATGCAGTCTGCAAAAAGTGACATCCCCTTGACGCCAGACTGTGCCTATTATCAGGCACACAAACTCATGAAGCGGGGTGCTATCATCTGGATGTACAAGCCTGGATTCCACCACTCCAAGATTATGATGGTCGACGGACGCTTCTGTACGATAGGCAGTACGAACCTGGACGCACGGAGCCTGAAATGTGATTTCGAGCAAAACGCTGTCATCATCGACAAGGCGACAACTAAAGAGTTGGATGACATGTTTGCCCGTGACACCCAGAAATGTTTCCTCCTGACTCCTGAGTCATGGGATGAGTTCCGTACAGGCTGGCAGAAATTCCGTGGATGGTTTGCCCATTTGCTTGCCCCTTTCTTGTAATCCATGCAACGTAATACTGTCATCTCCATCTGCAAAGCACTTGCTATCATTTTGATGGTCATCGGACATGCCGATGCACCAGATGTCATCAGTGCATTCCTCTATGAGTTCCACATGCCTGTCTTCTTCATCACAGCAGGTTATTTCTTCTCACTGAAATATCTCCATGACGAGACGACCTTTGTCAAGAAACGCTTCAAGGGACTCTATGTACCTTTCTTGCAATGGTCAATATTCTTCCTGATTATCCATAACTGGATGTTTGACTTGGGCATCCTTAACGAACAATACGGCAACTGGAATGGTGGTGTCACACACCCCTACTCCTGGCATCAGATGCAGCAGAACCTATGGAACATGGTGACTGCGATGGGTGGTTATGACCAGTTCCTCTGCGGCGCCTTCTGGTTCTTCCGAGGTCTCTTGGTAGCCAGCATCGCGTACCTTATTATATATAAGGGTATGGACTATTGCATAGGGAAATCAGAACGGCTTGCTTCTCATCGCAAACTCCTTGCCCCTATAGGTGTTTGTGTCGTGATGCTCCTATTAGCAGCATGGAAGACTGCTGAAGGACTGCGTATCATCCCTCTGATACAAGGAGGCTATCGCGAGATTATGGGAACCTTCTTCTTCGGTTGTGGCTTTTTGTTCCGCAAGTGGGAACAGCATTATCGCGCCACATGGTGGATAACCATTCTCTTTGCTGTCATCGTCTACCTCTTCTCTAAATACCTGACAGCCAACATGAACTGGCGTTCTTCCTTCATCCAGTTCATCTCCCTACCAGTTCCTGCTATCTGTGGATTCCTCATGACCTATAACATCGCACGTTGGTGTGACAAGCGAGAGGGCTGGTTTAAGCGCTTCCTTGTATTTTGTGGCGACAACACTCTCCCTATCTTCGTCTTTCATATCATCAGTTACAAGGTTGTCAGTTTACTGAAGATAGGATATTATGACCTGGACTTTGCACAGATAGGATGCCACATGGTCATCCATGAGCATGCCAAAGAAGACTTTTTCTGGATATTATACGCCATCGCTGGAGTCGGTATCCCCTTAGGATGGACATGGTGTTATCAGCATATCAAGAAGAGACTAACGCCTCCATCAGCTTGATCTGCGTGTCACTGATACCCCTCTCCCTTAGGAACGCAGTGTCAAACAACGACAGTAAGCTGTCTTTAGAACCTAACAAAGACAGGTATTTCCTGAAACTATCAGCAGCCTCATCCACTTTGCCTGAGAACCAACAGCAATAGCCATAGTTCTGCAAGTCTTCTGCTAATGGTTTCTCTACACCCATTAACTTCTTGTAGATCTTATCTGCCTGTTCTATATTTCCACTACACAGATGCGTCCATGCCAATACACGGTTGACACGGTCGTCCTCTGGATTCTCATAATTGAGTTTATATAACAGTTTTAAAGCCTCCTCGTAATCCTTTAGATTCACGAGGCAAACCGATTTGTTTAAGAGATAGTTTGTCTTCTCCGGATGTAACAGGAGTAAATCGTCATAGACCTCTGCCGCCTCCTCATAGAGTCCTGCATCAAACAGTTCTCGGGCATTCCCTTGCAATGCCTTCTCATTATGCGGTTCTAATTCCAATGCCTTTTCATACATGCCAGACCATATATAATACTGGACATTCCGATGGTCCTCACTATAGGAATCCAACAGGTTCAAGGCACTTCTTTCCAGCTTCTGGCGCTTCAGCAAGCGTACAATCTTGTCTTTATACGGTTCCAACGGGGAGCCTTTGAACAACCATGCACTGAAGAACTCACAAGTTCCTAACTCATGGCGACTGACATCAAAAGGATTCTGAAACTCATGACGACTGGGATATAAGCGATAGAAACGATACAAATCCATCAGATAGGCACGGCGTATAAAGGCGGAGGCTTGTATTTCCTCTTCCGGTAAGTCTCCTCCCATCGACGCCTCACCACGGTCCAGCATCTCACGGAGATTCTCAGGAATCCGTTCTATCACCTGTTGGAAGGCAATGACAAACGAATACTTGTCACTGTTACAGAAGGGACTTTTCTCCACCATATTCCTAACAAACTTATTGCTTTCCACCCTACGGATGAAATGGGCGATATCCGGATGCTGCATATAGAAAGGTACCAGCCAGTTACTGATGTCATAGAAGAACGGGAAGCGCTTCATCTGCGAGAAACCGCCGAAATAGATGTCAGAGCCTTGTTTCTGCATGTCCATCATCCGTCCGAAACTGGCTTCCAGCTTCTCCATTCTTTGTTCTGAGGCTTCCGGGTGCAGGATATCTTCCATCGGGTCGTCTTCCTGTTCCTCAATACTGAAAGGTCCTATCTTAAAGGAGTTGTTCTTCAACAAGTCGGGCATGATTTCCTGCTGGATGGTATGGGTGTCGCGTTCCGCATTCAGGCAATAGACCAGTTGCATCTGCAGTTCCGTCAACTCTTCACAGACCTTCTCCGACGACAAGAGCGACAATACCATCTGTTCCTGTTCCGGATATATCTCACGCATCTTCTCGTTAAGAGCCAACACCCATCCCACCAACGCACGCTGACGGACAGTCTCCTCCTGGGAACGACGATAAACATTCATCAATACCCGGAACTTCACGATATCATACTGGTTCAGTAACGACAGGGTGACTGCTGACACCAACAACTGTTGGTCGATATTATCGATAGTCGGTGACAACAGTATCTCTTCAAAATCATTTCCTACACCCTCCGTCCACATACGGGAAGTCAGGATATAGGAGAAGAGATTACTCATCTGTGTCTGATGTTCCTTATAGAGTGTGTCGCTTTTCTCCTGACGGGTGTGCTCTGGTTCCAGCTCCAACATCGCCACGCCACTGACGAAGTCCTCCATTTCCTGACGGATATCCGACAACGATCGGTCATGATGTTCCGCACGTACCCTGTTATAGATACCTGTTAAAGTGGGATAAGAGTGTAAATGACTGTAGGATGCCACATTGGCATAAAGCACATACACACGCTGCAAGATATGTTGATAGAGTTGGTCCAACTGCGGGTCATTAACACCACGACGCCAGTAGTCCACCATCAACTCATATTCTGTCTTGATGCCGTTCAGTCGCTCTGTCGTCTGCTGTTGCGGATAGGCAGCCAGATAGGTCTCCATCTCTACTATAGCCAGTCCTGCATTCCCTTGATACAAGGCTGCCGCTACTCTCTCCAACTGTAGTTGTGTCCCTGTCATACCCTACTTCTTATTAAGCCATTTCTCCACAACATCGATATCCTTCTGTCGGGGACCGATGGCATGGCGATAGTTGATATCCTTTGGCAGTGAATCAACTACGGCATTCTCCACCCCACATTTCTTCACAATCAGGTCACGATACTGTTTCACGCCGTACTTATTGATGGAGTCACAGGCGGCATTATACGCCTTGACAAACAAATCCAACTGCTTATGACGCTCAGGACGACGCATCTCCTTCTCCCTGAAGACAATCACACCCATCTGCATATCCAGAGTGCGTGTGTCCAACAATACCGGGTTCTTGGCGTTGCGTGCCATCGTTGCCTGCGGCTCTGTGAAGAAGAAGGCATCCATCTCGTTGTTTTGTAACATCTGCATCCGCACATTCAGGTCATTCATCTGTACCCGGAACACATGCTCGTCGCGCAGTTTCATGGAATCAACAATCAAGTCACTCAACATATCCGTCACGGAGAAACGCGTCATCGCAATCATCTTGTCGTCCAACTGTTTCAGTTGATGAATACGGGAGTTGTGGTTAGCTATCAACTGCCAATAGGCATTCGTCGCTGCGACATAGCGGAGGGACATACCCTTCTTCGCTATCCGCAAGGCACGTACCAAGTCTGTCACACTGCCTTCTACGCGCTTACGTTCTATGGCGGTATCACAGTCTATCTGTGCCTTAAAATATTTCAGTCGCACGCCCCCGTTTATCGTATCAAACAACTGGTAATATTCAGCCACATACAAAGGCAGACAGTCCAGTGTCGGCATCACTGCTATCTTCAATGCTGCCGAGTCCCTGCGCATCGCCTCCCGCCGTTGTTGGCGGTTCTGCCGCTTCGTCTCCTCATAGGACTGTCCGCATGCTATCAGTAGTAACAGACAGGCCATCATAATCACCACCTTTTTCATATTGTCTGCAAAGATACAAATAATAATAATACGAAACAAGTGTTTCCGAAAATATCTTAAAAGAAGGAAGTGCCTT
>CADCEW010000009.1 GCA_902800585.1 uncultured Prevotellaceae bacterium | reverse complement strand
AGTAACTACAGCCTTCTATCACTTGTCGCAGTATCTCGAACGCCTCTTTCTAAAGGCTCCTATACCCCCATCGGAGATACTGGAATACCCCCTTAACAGGCTTTAGAAAGAAGCATCGGAGATACTGGAGTAAAATGGGGGTATAAATATCCAAAAGTGATATGGATTTATATGCAAAAAGCCTTGGTGGCGTTAGGGTACCTGTTAGGTACCTGTTTGCCAAACACCTACCTAGTCACAATCCCTTTATTTATCGGCATTTCAGCCATATTCAGGTAGGAGGGTAGGTGTTTTTGCGAAATTCGTAATTTTTTCAATCAGAAAACAACGTGTTTGCGAGGTGTTTGTGGCTTACAAACGATGCGTTTGAACGTTACATTCACCCCGTTTGGAGCGTTCAAACTTTTTATGTCATTTTTCTTTTGAAAAACTTGTGACTTTCATAATTTCTTTGTACCTTCGCACTCCGTATGAATTTGACAGAAACAGAAGATAATATAATAGATTTTGAGACTATTGGTGAAGAAGATGGCTCTGTGCTGATTGCAGCGGAAATCCCTTGGAGGGGTATTGCTGAAGAACTACAAGAGTTGCACTATCTTAAAGGTGCCCAATTTATCAATCAACTGAAACTGATTATCTATTATGGAGATTTTCACCCTTTGGAGGGTGAAACCAACATTTTCAGCGCTATTAGCGAACAAAGTGATGACTTCGACAATCTGATCAATGCAGCGCGCAAGGCTGTGGCTCATGGTTATCGCGTTTATATATTGCCTAATCCGAGGAGTTGCAGAACTGCCGATTTCATTTTTGAGAAGAAAGGTATTCTTGGACTCTATGACTTAAAAACTGTCCATGGGAAAGGCTCAGTGGGGACACAATTGCTTGATTCCATTGGACAGACGAATCGCGTGTTACTGAACATGCTAACAGACTATAATGCGCGTTTGCTTTCGTCTGAAATCAAAGCATATTTTGAAGCTAATAAGCAGGCTGTTGAGGTATTAATTTTTAAAGGTCGTAAATCAATATCCGTTTCAAGGTGGCAGGTTAACGCTCCAAGTTTCAACCGATATTTCCGAAAGAAATACGAAAATTAAAAAGGCTACACCATACATGATGCAGCCTTTTATTTTAATGGAGCAGTATCGATCAAGCCTTACTCCCCGCACTCAGCGGCGTAGCCAAAACATCTGTTCTGACACTGCAAAGATACAAACTTTGTTTGAAACTACCAAATTTTGGAGCAGCAAATGCAGAGAAAAACTTGTTTTTCCTCTGCTGAGTCGTGACAAAATTCGACCGAAGGTCAAGTTTTTTCTTATCTTCTTTTCAAAAACAATGTGTTTCCGACCCATAAGTAGCTTACTTTCGAGGTGAAAGTAGCCCATTTTTGTACCAAAAATCATAGGTAACTGTCACTACTGCCACTTCAGAATGCCGACAAATAGGGCGTTTGTGACAGTAGTGGCAGTAGTGACAGTAAAAAAAGAAAGGATTCTCTCCAACAAGTTTATGGTATACCAAGAGCTTTTATAATCTTTATTCACCTCTCTTTGGAAATCTTCGGCAAGATGCCGAAAAATCAGGAGATGAAAATCTTCAGCAACTTGCCGAAGATTTCGAAGCATTGTTTAAGATTCCTTGGACAATTGGCTGGTTATACTGCAATGGTCGATGACTTGATGAATACTACTGTAGAGAATTCTGCCATAGGTCTTTTAATATGTAAGGAAAAGAATGCAGTGATGGCTCGTTATGCCCTCTCACGAATCAATGCCCCCATTGGTATTTCTGAATACGAAGTGGCTCAGAGACAGTTGCCACATGATCTGCAAGACAAACTACCTACAGAAGAAGAAATTGAAAGAAGACTGAATCGCATAGAAGGATCAAAAGATACAGAATGATTCAGTAGTGATATTTAAATAAATGTTTTTTCAAAAAACGGAGGTGTTCGGAGGTGTTTGGGCAACACCTAACACACTTCAATCCCTTTGTACAAGGGCGATTGAGGCACGTTGTGTTAGGTTGTTAGGTGTTTTTGCGAAATTCTTTTGAAAAAGATTGCGACTATAAGATAAAATTTTCGTATCTTTGTCGCTGTATATACAGCGCGAAGGTGGACTGCACCTCAGCAAAGAACAAGTTCTAACGGAAAACAATTATGCCTAATCAACAAGAGCGTGCTGAACTGCACAAAACAATATGGAAGATAGCGAATGACCTGCGTGGCAGTGTGGATGGCTGGGAGTTCAAGGCTTACGTCCTCGGCTCTATCTTCTACCGCTTCATCTCAGAGAATATCTGCGACTACATACATGGTATCATGAAGGAGGCTGGACAGCCTGACTTCGACTATACTGCCATCAGTGACGAGATGGCTCAGAACATCCGCCAGAAGATGGTCGAAGAGAAAGGTTACTTCATCCTGCCTTCACAACTCTTCCAGAATGTTGTAAAGAAGGCTGACAAGGATGAGAACCTGAATGAACACCTGACAGCCATTTTCCGCAGCATCGAGGCTTCTGCCGTTGGCACTCCTTCTGAGGATGACCTGCGAGGCTTGTTCAGCGACTTCTCTGTCGACAGCGCAGCCCTTGGCTCTACTGTCATCAAGCGTAACCAGTTATTGGCAAAGGTGCTACAGACTGTGGCACAAATGGAACTGGGTTCGAAGTATAACGACACTAACAATGACACCTTTGGCGACACTTACGAGTTCCTGATGCAGATGTATGCGTCGGAGGCGGGTAAGAGTGGTGGTGAGTTCTTCACACCCCAGCAGGTCTCTGAGCTGTTGGCGCAACTGGCTTCTTGGAATAATCCCAATATCCAGAAGGTCTACGACCCTGCCTGCGGCTCCGGCTCGTTGCTGTTGAAGTTTGCCAAGACTGTTGGCAAGGAGAATCCTGATCTGAAATACTTCGGACAGGAAGTCAATCCCACCACCTACAACCTCTGTCGCATCAATATGTTCCTGCATAACGTGAACTACGACAATTTCGACATCCGTTTGGAAGACACGCTGTTGAAACCTCAACACATGGACGAGGCACCCTTCGATGCCATCGTCAGCAATCCACCTTATTCACTGAAATGGGAAGGCAAAGATAATGCCATCCTCATCAATGACGAGCGTTATGCGCCTGCTGGTGTGTTGGCTCCCAAGAGTGCTGCCGACCTTGCCTTTACGATGCACATGTTGTGGCACCTCTCTGAGCGAGGCACTGCCGCCATCGTAGAGTTCCCTGGTGTGCTGTATCGTGGTGGTGATGAGAAGAAGATACGCCAGTATCTCATCAAGAACAATTTTGTAGATTGCGTCATCCAGTTGCCTGCCAACTTGTTTTTTGGTGTAGGCATCGCCACCTGTATCATCGTCTTGAAGAAGAGTGCCAAGACAGACAGCAGTGTGCTCTTCATCGATGCCAGCAAACTCTTCCAGAAGAATGGTAATAAGAATATCCTGTTGCCTGAGCATCAGGACAAGATTATGGAGTTGTTCCGCCATCGCAAGGACGTAGACTACTTGGCAAAGTTAGTCAGCAATGACGCTATCCTTGAGAACGATGCCAACCTCTCTGTCAGCAGCTATGTAGAGCAAGAGGATACGCGCGAGGTCATCGATATCAAAGAGGTTAATGCCAAGCTCGAGACCCTTATCGCTGAGGGCAAAGAATTGAATCAGAAGATCGAGGCTATCATTAAAGAATTAGGAGCGTAAAACGCTTTTTCCCTCATAAAATTGGCAAGAAAGTATTAGTATTCCCTCATAAAATTGGCAAAATAGTATTGGTATTCCCTCATAAAATTGGCAAAATATTTGGAAGTTCGTTCAGAAAAGTGTATCTTTGCAGCGATGATTCGTCCAGAAAAGTGTAAATCGGTATGAAGAGAAAACTATATAAAGCGCTGATAGATTGGAAAAACGATCCAGACCGCAAGCCTTTGGTGCTTGAGGGAGCTCGTCAGGTGGGTAAAACTTGGCTGCTAAGAGAGTTTGGTAAGAATGAATACCAGAATCTTGTTTATGTGAATTTCCATGATGATCCTGAAGCTCAGCAGATATTTCGTGTTGATCTTAAGGTGGAACGCATCATGTATTTATTGGAATCCATCACGCATCAAAAGATTACTGCAGGTAAGACGCTGATATTCATGGACGAGATACAGGAGGCGTATAGAGGACTTGACAGTTTGAAGTATTTTTGCGAAAATGCTCGTGAGCAGCATATTGTTGTAGCAGGTTCGCTGCTTGGCACCACTCATCGTAAAGGAGAGTCTTATCCTGTGGGTAAGGTTAATCTTCTCACACTTTATCCCATGACATTCGAGGAGTTTCTTTGGGCAAAAGGCGAGGAAAGAGTAGCTGAGATGTTGGCACGTACGGATTGGGAAATGCTGCAGATTTTGGATTCTCAGGTTCAGGAACTACTACGACAGTATTATTATGTAGGAGGAATGCCTGAGGCTGTGTTACAATATACCACAAAGGGTGATATTAATAAGGTCCGCCGAATACATAAGGAAATCCTGCGAGCATACGATAACGATTTTGCTAAGCATGCAGGCGATGAAACAGAGCGCATACGTATGGTATGGGAAAGCATCCCCCATCAACTTGCAAAAGAAAACAAGAAGTTTATCTATGGTGCTGTAAAGGAGGGCGGACGGGCTCGCGATTTTGAAATGGCGATAGAGTGGCTTGTCAGGGCGGGTCTTGTGTATAAGATTCGCAGATGTAAGAATCCAGCGATGCCATTGAAATTCTATGAAGACTTCGATGCATTCAAACTTTATCTATTGGATGTTGGACTGTTAGGAGCTATGTCTAAGGCCAGTCCGAGACTCATGCTTATTAACAATGGTGTATTTACAGAATTCAAAGGTGCTTTCACAGAAAATTATGTGTTGGAGCAATTGAAATCTATGGACGATTTGGATGCCTATTATTTCAGTAAAGACAATTCTACACAGGAAGTAGATTTCTTGGTGCAGACAGCCGAGCGCATTATCCCCATAGAAGTTAAGGCAGAGGAGAACGTGAAGAGTAAGTCGCTGAAACAGTTTGTGACCGTTGATCATGCAGACAAACATCTCAAGGGCCTGCGTTGCTCCATGAAACCCTATGTTGATCAGGACTGGATGGAAAATATTCCATTATATAGTGTCCTGGGATATATTAACAAGCAAATCATTAAGGAATTAGGAGAGTAGTATATGGTGGAGTGGAAGAAATTAGGTGAGGTTTGTAAAACAATAACGCCACCAATAAAGCTGCAAAAAGCTGACTATTATCATCAGGGACGATATCCTATTATAGACCAAGGTCAAGTAGAAGTAGTGGGATTTACAGATAATTCTGAAGCATTAGTACCTGATGCTGAATATGTGCTTTTTGGAGATCATACAAGGTATGTGAAATACCATAGGGGTAGCTTCGCTCAAGGTGCAGATGGTTTGAAAATTTTATTGCCGAGACAAGAAATTAATGCTCGTTATTTCTTTTTTGTATTTCAAAATACAGAAATACCATCAAGAGGGTATAGCAGGCATTGGTCGATTGCAAAGGAAATAATAATCCCCATTCCCTCCCTTTCTGAACAAAATCGGATAGTGGGTATACTCGATACGTTCACTGCTTCTATCGACAACCTGAAAGAGCAAATCGCTCAACGCCGCAAACAATATGAATATTATCGTGATGAACTCCTTGACCTTGAAGGGGAAGAAGGGGTGGAAATGAAGACGCTGGGAGAAGTGTGCATAATTAAGAATGGATATACTCCTTCAACAAAAAATAGCGATTTTTGGGATGGCGGTACCCTGTCTTGGTTTACTTTGGAAGATATTAGAAAAAATGGTAGAATCTTGAATGACGCAATAAAACATATTACACCATTAGGAGTTAAGAAGGGGGGATTGTTTTCTGCGAATTCGATAATAGTTTCCACTACAGCAACGATTGGTGAGTATGCTTTAATCCTGACTGATTTTTTATGCAATCAGCAGATTAGTTGTTTATCTATAAAAGATACAAATATTGTACTACCTAAATTCTTGTATTTTTTAGCACCCTATATTGGAGAGTGGTGTAAGAAGAATGTAAACGGAGGTGGAAGCTTATTAATAGTAAGTACAAATAAATTGCAAAAGGTCACTATTCCCATTCCCTCCCTCTCCGAGCAGCAACGCATTGTCTCAATCCTCGATACTTTCGAGGCTTCGATTCAGAACCTTGAGGCTCAGTTAGAGCAGAGACAAAAGCAGTATGAATATTATCGGAATAAACTACTAACGTTTGAATAAATATGAGCAAGAAGTCTATACGCTTTTTCAACGATAGAGAGGTTCGTGCCGTGTGGGACGATGAGAACGACAAGTGGTGGTTCTCAGCTACAGACATTGTACGTGCCATCAACGATGAAGAGGACTACAAGAAATGCCGTAACTATTGGAAGTACTTGAAAGGCAAATTGGCTAAGGATGGCATTCAACTGGTTAGCGTCACTAACCACTTCAAATTCGAAGCTCCAGATGGAAAGCAGCGATTTGCAGATGCGCTCGATTCAGAGTGTGTGCAGACAGTAGCTCAGCATTATCCCAACAATCGTGCCAATGCATTCCTTAGTTGGTTTACCTATAGCGATAACAGTATCGACGGACAAAGCAAGAAGAAGGCATACACCTTAATTGAAAGCGGATTGCTTGATAGCATGAAACCAGGAACAGTGAAAGCCCTGCAGCAGATTCATGCCTATCTCTTTGGAGGACTATACGACTTTGCTGGTAAGATACGCACAAAAACTATCTCTAAAGGAAATACACTTTTCTGTCTGGCAGAATACCTTCATGATAATCTGAAAACTATCGAACAGATGCCAGAGACGACTTTCGATGAGATAGTAAATAAGTATGTGGAGATGAATATGGCTCATCCGTTTATGGAGGGTAATGGACGAAGTACACGTATTTGGCTTGACTTGATTTTCAAGAATCAACTGAAGATGTGTGTTGATTGGAGCAAGATAGGCAAGAAAGATTATCTTGATGCCATGATTGCAAGTCATATGGATAGTACTCAAATTCGGGAATTGTTGAGAGGGGCAATGACAGACCGTATTGACGATCGCGAAATCTTTATGAAGGGCATAGATTATTCTTACTATTATGAGCAGGAGGACTAAAGACAATATCTCTATCCTCGATACTTTCGAGGGTTCGATACAGAACCTTGAGGCTCAGTTAGAGCAGAGACAAAAGCAATATGAATATTATCGGAATAAACTTTTGTCGTTTGAATAAAAAAACTTATCTTTGCAAAAAATAAGGATTATGCAACAGAAAAAAATGAGTAAGAGAATCGTATTGATGATGACGCTGCTGCTGAATGTGGCGGTGATGTTGGGACGCCCCGCGTATTCGAAACCCATCGATATACTGCAGCCTGACGGCACCACGGTGACGTTGGTGATGCATGGCGACGAATTTCAAAGTTTTACAACGACTGCCGATGGCTATACGGTCGTCAAGGGTAGCGACGGCTTCTACCGTTACGCCGTGAGGCAGGGTCACGTGTTAGCGGCTTCGGCTTTTGTGGCTCGTAATGCCGAGGTTCGTCAGGAAACTGAGAAGGCGTTCTTGAACAATATCCAGAAGATGGAACGTCCTGAGATGTCGGAGACTGGCAAGCAGTGGAAGAAGCAGATTGGCAAGATGTATCGTTCGACGTATGATAATCTGGAACACGACCAGCGTCGTGCCATTACGCCAGGCACTGTCTCTGAACGCATCGACTATTCGAAATTCAAGGGACTGGTGCTACTGGTGAACTGGAGTGACAAGACCTTTAAGATGCAGGCTCCGCAAGGGTTCTATCAGAAACTGACCAGTGAAAGGAATTACAAAGATGACTCTAAGTCGGTCTATCCCTTTAATATCAAGGGTAGCGTCCGTGACTATTTCTATGACAACTCATTAGGTATCTTCGATCCTACGTTCGACGTGACGGGCCCTATCACCATTAATATTTCCTGCGAGTATCCCTGGCCGAAGGATGAACTGGGTAATGTCAGAGAAGGATGGGGTGAAAGGGCCGCTGAAATACTGAAGGCTGTCATGACTGAGGCTGACAAAACGGTGGACTTCAACAACTATGACCTGAATAACGACGGTTTCGTTGATATGGTGTATATCATCTTTGCGGGCTATGGTAGTTATATGATAGGTAATAACATGAAGTATATGTGGCCCCATGCCAACAACTACGCTGATTATAATGACGCTGGGCAGAGATTATGTGACTATTTCAACTTTCCGTCATTCGATGGAAAGAAGTTCGGGCGCTATGCCTGTAGCGTAGAGATACAGGACTATGAGTCGCAGTCCGATAAGCATGCCTATGCAGACGGTATTGGCACCATGTGCCATGAGTTCAGCCACGTATTAGGTTTGGCCGACCACTATGGCTCCTTTCTTGCACATACTCCCGGCAAATACGATTTGATGGATGATGGTGCTGATTTTAATCAAGGTCTGTCACCTGTGGGCTACAGCTCCTTTGAGCGTTATGTGTTAGGCTTTGCCGACAATACCGTCACGACGCTGGAGGTGGCTGGCAACTATTCGTTGGAGCCGTTCAATACGTCAAATAAGGCGTTCATTGTCAAGACACAAAATGACGGTGAGGTGTTCTATGTGGAGAACCGCCAAAAGCAGGGCTGGGATGAGTCTTTGCCCAAGCATGGTCTCTTGGTGTGGCGCGTCGATACCTCTGATCCCCAGAAGTTCATCTCTAATACCGTTAATGCGGGTATGGGCGACGAATGCCTGCAATTAGTGGGCAATGCTCCCTATATGGGTATTGACCTGATGCCTGCCACCAATGCTAGCTGGAGAACCAAGGAGGCCGCTATTGACCTCTTTGATATCACAACCAATGGCGGTGTTATCAGTTTCCAGGCTGGCAAGGATCTATATCCTTTTACCATTGAAGATTTCGAGGCTACTCCGCTGAGCGAGAGTGGTGCGACAGGAGTGGCCGGAAAGTTCTGCTCATGGGATTTGACGAATGCTGCTGTGGTACAGTCATCATTGTTTTATGGCAACGGAGAGCATGTCGTACGCCTGCAAAAGGATGGAATGCTAAGTTCATCTGCTATTGAAAAGGATTTCCGCAGCATTTCGTTCAGAATTAGGAATTCAGAAGAGTATAACCTGCGCGTTTTTTTCCGTACCAGTACAGATGGTACGACATGGACGGCACTGCCAACTGCTGAAAGTTATTATACAATACCGGACTCAGAGTCCCTGGATTTTTTGTTCTGTGACATTCCCAAGGGTACACGCTTCCAGATTGCTGTCACAACGGATGATTCGAAGCATACTTCGGCCACTTGCTATGTCGATGACATTGTCGTGACATACAAGAAGGATGATACGAGCATCGAGACTGTCAAGGACAAGAACATCGATGTTCATGCTCCCACCTACAACATGGCCGGCCAGCGTGTTGGCAAGAACTTCAAGGGTCTCGTCATCAAGGGTGACAAAAAGTTCGTGATTAAGTAAGCTCCTAGTGGTAACGAAAATGACACCTATGTTGCAAAATCGTGTGGGATGTCGTGCCTCGTAATGTTTTAATGGACAATGAAGGCGACATGTACGTTGTGGATGCAGAGATAGCAAAAAGCAAATAATCAATCTAATGCCTATGGACGACTATAAAATCATAGTAGAGCAGGAACACCAGACGGTGATGGCACACTACGACGTGCAGCAAAGGCCGTCAGAGGGCTATCAGAGTGAAGCGCAACTGGAGAATGCGCTGATTGACCAGCTGATGGCACAAGGCTATGTGTACGTCCTTGTGAAGAATGAAGAAGGTTTGCTGCGTAACCTGCGTGAGCAGTTGGAGGGCTTGAACAATATCCGTTTGTCTGATAGTGAGTGGGCTCGTCTGTTGCCTATGATCAGCAATGAGCAGATGGGTATCAAGGAGAAGACGGAGATGCTGCAAGGAAAAGGGTATATCCTGAACCTGACACTGGATAACGGAGAAACGAAGAATATCAAACTGATAGATAAGGCTAACGTCTATAACAACCGCCTGCAGGTCATCAACCAATATGAGGAAGAAAGAGGTGTCCATAAAAACCGCTATGATGTCACCATCTTAGTGAATGGTTTGCCGATGGTACACATCGAACTGAAACGCAGAGGGGTGCCTATCAAGGAAGCCTTCAACCAGATCAACCGCTACTTGCGTGACTCGTTCTGGGCTGGCAGGGCGATGTTCGACTTTATTCAGATATTCGTCATCTCGAATGGTACAGAATCGAAATACTATTCGAACACCACACGCTATGCGAAAGAAAAGGAAGCCGATGGAGGACCACGCAAGCATAAGACGGATGGTAACACGTTTGAGTTTACATCCTACTGGACAGACCAAGAGAACAATCGCCTGACAGACTTACGTGACTTCACCACGAGTTTCTTTGCCAAACATACCATCCTGAACATCCTGACGAAATACTGTGTGTTCAATGTGGACAAGCAACTGCTGGTGATGCGTCCCTATCAGATAGCAGCCACAGAGAAGATCCTGCTACGCATCCAGACAGCCATCTATAACCGTTGGCTGGGAACGACAAGGGCTGGCGGTTATATCTGGCACACCACTGGCTCTGGTAAGACACTGACATCATTCAAGACAGCTCAACTGGCTTCGCAGATGGAACAGGTGAAGAAGGTGCTGTTTGTGGTGGACAGGAAAGACCTGGACTATCAGACGATGAAGGAGTATAACAACTTCGAACCTGACTGTGCCAACTCGAACACGTCAGCGAGGGTGTTGCAGAAACAGATGAAGGATGACAACTGTCATATCATCATCACTACGATACAGAAACTCTCTAACCTGATGAAGCCTGCCATCTATGACAAGGACGAGCAGTTGCGTGAGGTGCTGCAGAAAGAGAATATCGTACTGATATTCGACGAGTGTCACAGAAGTCAGTTTGGCGAGATGCACCAACTGATTACGAAACGTGTGAAACGCTATATGATGTTCGGCTTCACAGGAACACCTATCTTTGCTGTCAATGCTAACAAAGGCAGTAAATACAGCACGACGGCACAGTTGTTTGGTGGTGAGCCTGACGAGCAAGGACAACCAACGAAAGCACTGCATATCTACACCATCATCAATGCCATTGGTGACAATAACGTGCTGCGCTTCCATGTTGACTATGACTCGACCATAAAGATGAAGAGTGACGTGGAGCGCAAACAGGTGTGGGGCATCGATACGGAAGAGGCACTGCATAATGCGAAGCGTATCAGCATCGTCACGAACTATATCATCAACAGCTTTGGCGAGAAGACCAAACAAGGCAGGTTCAACAGTATTTTTGCCGTTGACAGCGTGAAGGCTGCCATCCTCTACTATAATGAGTTCAAGAAACAACTGGCAGAGACAGGTGCGCCCAACCTGAAGGTTGCCACCATCTATACCTATTCTGTCAATGAGGCGGAAGAAGACGAATGGGGCTTCGAGGATGAGAACCCAGAGGGTGCGGAGGGACTGGACATGCAGAGTCGTGATGCCTTGGACGCCGCCATCAGGGACTATAATGCGATGTTCGGCTGTAACTATTCCACAGATGGCGACCACTTCCAGAGTTATTATAAGGATGTGGCTCAGAAGATGAAGAACAAGGAGATAGACATCCTGATAGTGGTGGGGATGTTCCTGACAGGTTTCGATGCGAAGACGCTGAATACGCTATGGGTGGACAAGAACCTGAAACTGCATGGACTTTTGCAAGCATATAGTCGTACGAATCGCATACTGAATAGTGTCAAGGACTGTGGTAACATCGTCTGCTTCCGTAACCTGAAAGATGCGACAGACAAAGCGCTGGCTATTTTTGGCGACCCGAATGCCAAAGGACTGGTATTTATGAAGACCTATGAGGAATACTACAGTGAGGGTTACGAAGACGTGAAAGGTCGTCAGCATCAGCCTTACACAGAACTGATAGCGTTGTTGCTCAGTGAGTTTCCTGTGGAGCAGATGGGGAATATCCTTGATGAAGAAAGACAGAAGGAGTTTATCCGACTGATGGGTGAGATTCTGCGTCTGAGGAATGTGCTGAGCGTGTTCGATGCCTTCGATGCGGAAGCCAAGATTGTAGGCGAAATGGATTATCAGGACTATTTAGGATGGTATAACACGTACTACGAGAGGTTCCGCAAACCTGATCACGATGGCGATAAGGAAACCATCAACGACGATATCATCTTTGAGATAGAACTGGTGCGTCACGACCAGATAAACATCCACTATATCTTGCAATTGGTACAGCGCTATCATGACTCGAACTGCGAGGACAAAGAGATTATCGTACAGATTCGCAAGCAGGTAGAAGCAAGTCCTGACATGCGAGACAAGCGCGAACTCATTGAGAAGTTCATCCAACAGATGACACCAGAGAAGGGTGCCGATGTGGGCGAGGAATGGAATGAGTATATTGAGCGTGAGAAGAAGAAGGAGTTGGATGCCATCATTGAAGAGGAACATCTGAAACCACAAGAGACAGCCGCCTTCATCAAACGTGCCTTTGCAGATGGCTATGTGACAGAGACAGGTACTGGTATCGCTAAGATCCTGCCTCCTACCAATCCTTTCCTGCCTGAGAGTGGGGAGAAGAAACAGACAGTGATAGACAAGCTGAAAGCTTACCTCGCCAAGTTCCTGAATACGTCAGAAGATGTTTACAACAAACCTCGTATGGTAGAGATGTATCCTGTCGCAGAGGAAATACCAATGGCTGCCGAAGGATTAGATGAGCCTGAAAAGGATTGAATGAACTAAAACGATAAAACGATGAAGAAGAATGTTATTAAGGACTTGGTTGTTCTATGGATTGCTTTGACTGCGCTTGTATGTGCAGCTCTGAATCTCCATATTTCCCTGAATATGTTGGGACAAAATGATGAAACCAAGGATGAGGGCTGAAGTAGTGGAAAATACTTTATTTTGAGATTTCGACATAATTTCTATAATATTATTTTGAGATTTACCCAAAAACATGTAATTTTGCCCTCAAGAAATGAAAACAAGATGAAACATGGATAGTATTCTTGACATGAAAGATAGGAACAACTTATTAATTACAGCATGCTCCATTTGCATTGATTGCATTGTGAAGTTTTTGAAGTAGAGAAGGTCAGAGTTAATGGTTATTTGGCAGATTCAGATTTTTTTCGTACCTTTGCAAGCAAAAAGAAATTAAATGGAAGTGACATCTCAATTAGTAGATACCATCATAAAAGGAATACAAGAGAAAAAAGGCGCGAACATCGTCGTCGCAGACTTGAACAGCATCGAAGGGGCTATCTGCCATTATTTCGTCATCTGTCAGGGTAACTCGCCCTCACAGGTGGAGGCGATTACTGAGTCTGTGGGCGAATTCGCCCAGAAAGAACAAGGGGAGAAGCCGACTGCCGTCGCTGGACTAGAGAATGCCCAATGGGTGGCCATGGACTATAGCGACGTACTGGTGCATATCTTCTTGCCTGATGTCCGTGAGTATTATGACTTGGAGCATCTGTGGGACGATGCTGATTTAACCCATATACCCGACCTTGACTAAAGCAATAAAAGCATGAATAAGAAACCTAACAATAACGAGCCTAAGATGAACATGCCCAAGTTCAATATGAACTGGATCTATATCTTGGCTATCATTGCCCTTGCTGTGCTCTATCTCACCAATGGTAATGAGAACTCCAGTGTACAGACCACCACCCCATACAGCAATTTCAAGACGTGGGTGATGAAGGGCTATGCCCAGAAGATTGTGGTCAACAAGAACACGAATACCTTGGTGATGTACGTAAAACCTGAACATATCCGTGATGTGTTCCATCAGGGTGTGAAGAATACAGGCAAGGAACCGACTGTCTCTGTGGAGTTCGGTTCTGTAGACCAAGTGGAACAGTTTGTCAATCAGGCTCGTGAAGAGAAGAAATTCAGCGGCGAACTCGCCTATGACAACCGTCGTGAGAGTGAGTTCATGAACTCGCTAATTATGAATATACTGTTCTTCGGAGCCATCATTGCCGTCTGGATATTCATCATGCGTCGCATGGGTGGCGGCGGCATGGGCGGCGGTGGCGGCATCTTCAGCGTCGGCAAATCGAAGGCACAGATGTATGAGAAGGGTGCCTCTTTGGGTATCACCTTCAAGGATGTCGCTGGTCAGGCTGGTGCCAAACAGGAGATGCAGGAGATTGTGGACTTCCTGAAGAATCCGCAGAAATATACAGACTTAGGCGGAAAGATTCCCAAGGGAGCCTTATTGGTAGGTCCTCCGGGAACTGGTAAGACGTTGCTTGCAAAGGCTGTTGCAGGTGAAGCGGGCGTTCCTTTCTTCTCGATGAGCGGTTCTGACTTCGTTGAGATGTTTGTGGGTGTGGGTGCCTCTCGTGTTCGTGACCTCTTCAACCAAGCAAAGACGAAAGCCCCCTGTATCATCTTCATCGATGAGATAGATGCCGTGGGACGTGCCCGTTCAAAGAATCCCGCTATGGGTGGCAACGATGAGCGCGAGAATACGCTGAATGCTTTATTGACAGAAATGGACGGCTTCGGCACAAACAGCGGTATCATCACCCTTGCAGCCACCAACCGTGCCGATATGCTTGACTCCGCCTTGATGCGTGCTGGTCGTTTCGATCGTCAGATACATGTTGACATGCCTGACCTCAACGAGCGCAAAGAGATCTTCCAGGTACACCTGAAACCCTTGAAACTCGACGAGAATCTGGATATCGACTTCCTTGCCCGTCAGACCCCAGGTTTCTCTGGTGCCGATATCGCCAACGTATGTAACGAGGCTGCTCTGATAGCCGCTCGCCATAACAAAGAGAAGGTAGACAAGCAAGACTTCCTTGATGCCGTTGACCGTATTATCGGAGGACTGGAAAAGAAGACGAAGGTAATGACAGAATCAGAGAAGCGCAGCATTGCCATTCATGAGGCAGGACACGCTACCATCTCATGGTTTACGGAGTTTGCCAATCCACTTGTCAAAGTATCTATCGTTCCTCGCGGACAGGCATTAGGTGCTGCCTGGTATCTGCCAGAGGAGCGTGTCTTACAGACTAAAGAGGCGATGCTCGACGAGATGTGTTCTCTCTTAGGTGGACGTGCTGCCGAGGAACTCTTCATCGGACATATCTCCACAGGAGCGATGAATGATTTGGAGCGTACCACCAAACAGGCTTACGGCATGATTGCCTATGCAGGTATGAGTGACAAGTTACCGAACATCTGCTATTATAATAATAATGAGTACTCCTTCCAGCGTCCTTACTCGGAGACAACGGCGAAAGTCATGGACGACGAGGTGCTGAAGATGATCAACGAGCAGTATGAGCGTGCCAAGAAAATCCTGACAGAGCATAAGGAGGGACATGCCAAATTGGCTCAGTTGCTCATCGATCGTGAGGTTATCTTCGCCGATGACGTAGAGGAGATCTTCGGCAAGCGTCCTTGGACCAGTCGTGCCGAGGAACTGTTAGAAGCACAACAGCGTGCCGAGGCAGAGCGTATGGCAGAGGAAAGGGCCAAGGAATTAGGATTAATCCCAGAAAATTCTGAGAACTCCGAAAGCTCAGAGTCCTCAGAGAACTCGGAGAACTCAGAGAACTCAGAGAACTCCGATAATCAAGAATAAGCCTATGAAGAACTTCATTGTCAGAACCATTACAGGCATCATCTTTGTGGCTGCCGTCGTAGCGAGTTTCCTGCGCCCCGAAGCCATGGTATTGTTATTCTCTATCGTGACAGGACTGACTGTCTGGGAGTTTACAGGATTAGTCAACGAGCGCCCCGGAGTGACTGTCAATCGTTTTATCTCTACCATTGCAGGCGTCTATTTCTTCTTCGCGATGACCTACTATTGTAGTGACATCTACGGTGGAGCCGCCAAATCAGTGGTATTCATCCCCTACCTCATTACTGTCATATATCTGTTAGTGGCAGAACTCTATCTGAAACAAGACGATCCTATCAATAACTGGGCATACACGATGCTCTCACAGATGTATATCGCCCTACCCTTCTCACTGCTTAATGTGCTTGCCTTTACAGCATCACCTGAAGGATTGGTGGTATTCAACCCGATGTTGCCATTGTCTGTATTCATCTTCCTATGGATGAACGACACAGGTGCCTATTGCATCGGCTCGTTGATTGGCAGACATAAACTCTTCCCACGTATCTCTCCTGCGAAATCATGGGAAGGCAGTATTGGTGGTGCCATTGTTGTCTTGCTGGTAGCCTACGGCATTAATATCCTTGACAATGGAGGACTCTACCTGAATGACTTCGGCATCAAACCCTGTGGTATGCTGTCGATGCCTGAATGGCTCGGATTAGGACTTGTTGTCGTCATCTTCGGCACATGGGGCGACTTGATTGAGAGTCTCTTCAAGCGCACCCTCGGCATCAAGGACAGCGGTAGCATCCTGCCTGGTCATGGTGGTATGTTGGATCGTTTCGATTCCTCGCTGCTTGCTATCCCTGCAGCCGTTGTTTATCTCTATACGATATCATTATTTTAACATAAACCTACACAAAAATGAAAAAACTATTATCTATTATCCTACTGACTATTGGTATGACACTGACAGTCCATGCCACTGACCCTGTTAAACAATATGGGCAATTACAAGTGAAGGGTTCACAACTCTGTGACAAAAAAGGCAATCCAGTTATCCTGCGAGGCGTCAGTCTTGGATGGCATAATCTATGGCCCCGTTTCTATAACGACAAAATCGTGAAGACACTGAAAGACGACTGGAAAGCCAGTGTCGTCCGCGCTGCTATGGGTATCATGATCGAGGACAACTATCTGGAGAACCCCACCTATGCCATGCAGTGCATGACTCCTGTCATTGAGTCAGCCATCAAGAATAATGTCTATGTCATCATCGACTGGCATACCCACCAGATGAAGACAGCAGAGGCGAAGAAGTTCTTTGGCGAAATGGCAAAGAAATACGGCAAGTATCCCCATATCATCTATGAGATATACAATGAACCCGTTGAGGATACGTGGGCTTCTTTGAAACTTTACGCATTAGAGATTATTACTGAGATTCGTAAGTATGACCCCAACAATATCATACTCGTTGGCTGTCCTCACTGGGATCAGGACATCCACCTCGTTGCCGAGAGTCCGTTGACGGGCATCAAGAACATCATGTACACTGTTCATTTCTATGCTGCCACTCATGGAGACTATCTGCGTGACCGCATGGAGGCTGCTGTCCAAAAAGGCATCCCTGTCTTTATCTCTGAGAGTGGAGCCACTGAGGCATCAGGCGACGGCAAAATAGATCCGGAGAGTGAAGAGAAATGGATTCAGTTATGTGAGCGTTTAGGTATCAGTTGGGTATGTTGGTCTATCAGCGACAAGAACGAGAGTTGTTCGATGCTCCTGCCACGTGCCACTGCTACAGGTCCTTGGGCAGACGATGTCATCAAGGTATACGGCAAACTCGTCAAGAACCTGCTTTGGAAATATAACAAGTAGCCAATCGCTAGTATTCTTCGAGACGTTCAGCTGATGAAAGTGAGAATCCTTCTGTTCATAATAGTATTAGGATGCTGTATGACTTCCTGCCGCCAACAGGTGGCGAAGTCATACGCTACAGAACTTGACAGCAATGACAGCATCGCTATCTCCATCGGCGAATCAAAGATGGTGAACTATCACAGTGAGAAGTTAGGCATTGACATCATCTATCCCTCCTTCCTCCGTCATCAGTATTTGGAGGAAGACCAGATGGAAGTATTTATGGACGAAGACGTGTCTCTCTCCTATATGGTGGAGACTATTGGAGACGAACTTCATCGCTCACCTGGACAATCCATGATGAATATGGGGGCGGAGTTGTTGGATGCTGGTGATGACTATTCCATCCATACAGGACAGGATGGCAATCTGGAGTACTATGGCAAAGTCATTGACGATAGTACTCGCTTTATCACCGTTATCCTCCGCTACGACCCCAAACATGCCGATGCTGTAGAACCACTGAAAGAGTTGGTCCGCAACTTCAAGCCTTCTCCTTATTAGTCTTCGGCAATAATAGATTCAGAAGTACACCAACCACGGCAGAAAGACCGATTCCACTCATGGCGAAGGTACCATAGGTAAAAATGGCACCACCAATACCTGAAGTCAGAGTAACACTGACAATAATGATATTACGCGTCTCGTTGAGATCCACCTTGTGGTTCATCAAGTTCTGAATACCCACACTGGCAATGGTACCAAATAACAGAAGCATGATACCACCTAACACAGCAGAGGGAATACTCTGTAAGACTGCACTCAACTTACCGATGACGGAGAAAATGATGGCAGTACCAGCAGCAACACGAATAACCTGGGGATGACTGACACGCGTGATCTGCATGGCACCCGTCACTTCACTATAGGTAGTCACTGGAGGACCTCCGAAGAATGAAGCAGCAAGACAGGCAAGACCGTCACCCAACATCGTACGATGGAGTCCGGGGTCTTTGACAAAGTCCTTATCCGCAACAGCACTAACTACATAGACATCACCAATATGCTCAATCACTGGGGCAATAGCCACAGGTATCATATAGATAAATGGCTCCCATGCAAACTGAGGTAACTGGAAATGAGCAAGAGAATTAGGCAATGCAAACCATGGAGCGGCAGCAATAGCGGAGAAGTCTACCAATCCCATGCAGACTGCCACAATATAGCCCACAATGATACCACATACCACAGGTACCAGTTTCATCATTCCTCTTCCAAAGGTCAGTACGATAACCGCCGTGATTAATGAGATAATGGCAAGTAGCCAGTTCTCCTTCGCCATATCGACGGCAGCAGAAGACAGCGACAAGCCGATAAGGATAATCACAGGACCTATCACCACTGGAGGGAACAAGCGATCCAGGAGTTTCTTACCTTGCCACTTAATCAATGCCGACATGATGAAATAGACCAAGGCGACACCTGCGATACCTGCTATCGTACCAGGCATGCCCCATTGTTTGGCGGCAGCAATGATAGGAGCGATAAAGGCAAAACTGGAACCTAAGAAGATGGGCACCTTCCCTTTTGTTACCAAATGGAAGATGAACGTGCCGATACCTGCCGAAAACAATGCCGTAGCAGGATCAAGTCCTACTAACAATGGCACTAATACCGTAGAACCGAAGGCGACAAACAGAAACTGTACGCCTACGATGGTCTTACGAGTTGTTGTTAGTTCAGTAGCCATATTTCAACTTTCAATTATCAATTTCCTAAAAGTTCCACTTAACAGCAAGTGTCGGATTCCAGAAGAATGTCTTCGTACTCTCAGGATCAGAATTATATACAAAATTATTACTGAACTCCCACTCTGTACCTACACTGAAATGTTCAGTGAAGTTATACCACAGTTGGGGCTCAGAAAGGATGACCAGACATCCGTGATTATTTGCTTTCTCACCACGCCAGAAATCAATGAAACCGGCAAAACGAAGTTTGTTGTTGCAGAAGTTCAAGCCCCATACACCTGTTAACTGTACACTGGCATAAGAGCG
This sequence comes from uncultured Prevotellaceae bacterium, assembly GCA_902800585.1. Classification (GTDB taxonomy): domain Bacteria; phylum Bacteroidota; class Bacteroidia; order Bacteroidales; family Bacteroidaceae; genus Prevotella. The sequence goes on along the minus strand of CADCEW010000009.1, from coordinate 42,359 downwards.
CGTGGTGTCGTAACTCTTGAAATACTGCTTATACAATAACTGCACAGACCATGTCTTAGAGAAATCGGCAGAGTGTCCATTATAGGCACCACCTATGAGGGCGGCCTGCTGAAAACTACCATTACGGCTCAGTCCGCCATTATACTCAATATGAGCAGCAAATGGTGACTGTTTTCCTAAGTTGAACTCACGGGCAATCTCCGTGTAGGCACTTTCCGTGAAATGACGACTCAGGTCAACATCCACAAAATAAAACCAAGAACCCCATTTGTCAGCCTTGAACTGCTCAAGGGTAATCGTCACTTTCTGACGACTAGACTCTTCACCAGTATAGATGTTACGTCCAAAGTCATAGTGTACCTGGATGTTCTGTGCTCCTACTGTCATACATGATGCTAGGAACAATAACGATAGAATTTGTTTTTTCATAATAATATATTTTTATATGATTGATTACAATAACGGGGCAATATACTTCATTACAAAGAAAGCGGCAAGAATATACATGGTAGCAGATAGTTCACGATGGCGCCCTGTGCAGAGTTTTACGATAACATAGGATAGCATACCCAATACGATACCCTCAGAGATACTTGCTGTGAAAGGCATCATCAATATCGCGACAAAACACGGCATCGACTCCGAGAAATCTATAAAGTCAATATGTACAATCTGTCTGAGCATCATCACACCCACCAAGAACAATGCACTGGTAGTAGCGGCAGAAGGAATCATCAGGAAGATGGGTGAGAAGAACAAGGACAAGAAGAACAAGATTGCCACAGTGAATGCAGTAAGTCCTGTACGACCACCTTCCACAATACCTGTCGTACTCTCCACGTAAGTCGTCACAGTAGAGGTTCCACAAAGAGCACCCACTGTCGTACCAACGGCATCTGCCATCAAAGATTTGTTCAAGTTGGGTATCTTACCAGTCTGTTTATCTACCATACCTGCACCTGTAGAGGCACCGATTAAGGTACCAATAGTGTCAAACAAATCCATAAACAAAAGGGTTGCCACTACAATATAATATTCGATATCCAATGAGAGGAATCGGGAGAAGTCCATTTTGAAGGCGACAGGCTCTATAGAAGAAGGAAGACTCAAAATCGTGAAACCTTCTGGTATTTGGGTCACACCCATGGGGATACCTACGACTGTCATGATAAGAATGGTAAAGAACAAGGCTCCACGCACTTTCAAAGCCAACAGGATAGCGCCTAAGACAATACCGCCGGCAGCAACCAGAGAAGTAGGTGTCCAAGGACCTAAGGCTGTGACTGTCGAATCATTGGCAACGATAATGCCACCATTCTTCAGTCCGATGAAGGCGATAAACAAACCAATACCTACAGAAATCGAGTAACGGAGGTTCAGCGGGATGGAATTTACAATCGCCTCACGCACCTTAAAAATCGTAAGAACGATAAAGAAAAGACCTTCTACCAACACGGCGGCAAGAGCCTCCTGCCATGTGTACCCCATCACCAATACCAATGTATAGGCGAAGAAAGCATTCAAACCCATACCAGAGGCAAGTGCAAACGGCATCTTGGCATAGAACGCCATCACAAGAGTTGCTACGACTGCAGCAATCACTGTTGCAGAGAACACTGCACTTTTGTCCATGCCCGCATCACTAAGAATAATCGGGTTAACGGCCAAAATGTACGACATGGTAAGGAAGGTTGTCAGTCCCGCCAACATCTCAACTTTGACAGAATGTTTCTGGGAATCAAAGCCCAGCCAAGACAATAATGTTTTCATAAATGTATTAATTATTTTGATTGTTATTTAATAATTCATAGATTTGCTGTGCTGCCACATCAGGTGCACGACTGTCTCCCAAACGACGGATGACTTCATCATAGCCCTCTAACATCGCTTGTCTTTGACTACCTTCTGGAAGAATCTTCCCCAGATGAGTCCGTATATTCTCCACACTGAAAGTGTCTGCCACCAATTCTGGCACAACCTCCTTATCTGCTATCAGATTGACCAGAGAGATATATTTTACCTTCAGTATAAGTTTTCGCAGGAAAGCAATAACAGTGGGGATTGGAGTCTCGTAACAAACTATTTGAGGAACGCGGAACAATGCCGTCTCCAAAGTTGCTGTTCCACTGGTCACCAAGGCTGCTGTCGCTTTTGAAAGAAGAACAAAAGTCTGGTTCTCCATCAGTTTGACAGATGTTCCCTGTATAAACTTCTCATAATACGAGCGTTCGATGCCTGGAGCACCAGCCAGTATGATATCATATTGTGATGTCAGATGACCTGTCGCTTCTATCATGGCAGGGAGGTTATCCTTGATCTCTTGTTGACGAGAACCTGCCAACAAGGCGATGATGGGTTTTTCGGAGTATTCTGAATAATCGGAATTATCTGAATTTTCAGAGTTATTTATGAACTCCCGCACTTCCTGAGCTGTCGGATTTCCTACATAATGGATAGGATAATGGTGTTTCTTCTCAAAGAAATCCACCTCAAAAGGAAGGATAGAGAATAGTTCGTCGACATCACGCTTGATATTCTTGATGCGATATTCCTTCCATGCCCATATCTTAGGGGCTATATAATAATAAACAGGAATTTTTGTCTCTTTCTTGACAAACTTAGCAATCTTCAAGTTAAAACCAGGATAGTCCACTAAAATAACAACATCAGGCTGCCATTGGAGAATATCCTGCTTACACATTCGCATATTCCGTAAGATAGTAGGAAGATGTAACAACACAGGAATAATACCCATATAAGCAAGTTCTCGATAGTGTTTGACACGAGTGCCACCTTCTGCTGCCATCAGGTCACCGCCAAAGAAACGGAAGTCCGCATGCTGATCATGCTCTTTCAATGCATGTATCAAATGGGATGCATGTAAATCACCACTCGCCTCTCCTGCTATCAGATAATATTTCATAAATCCCAACCTTTTAGCGGTTCTATCATCTCATAGGCAGTCACATCAATTCTTGTTGGCGTGATAGCCACATAATTGTGTCGCAAAGCCCAGTTATCCGTATCCTCTGCTTCTGGCTCGTCATTGGTATATTTTCCAACCATCCACCAATAGTCATAACCACGTGGATGATGACATTTCACTACTTCATTACCCCATGTACCATGTGCCATACGGCAGACTTTCACACCCTGATAATGATCTGTCAACGGGAAATTTACATTCAGACAGACACCTTTCGGCAATCCTTCATCAAGAACCTTACGTACTATCTGACGAACCAAAGGTTCTAACGGACGGAAATCTGCATCTTCAGAATGGTCACATAGAGAAAATGCAACAGAAGGTATATATTTCATACATCCTTCCAACGTCACTCCCATCGTACCACTATAATGTGCATTGACTGAAGCATTATCACCATGGTTGATACCACCTATCACCATTTGTGGACGGCGATTCCCGCAAAGTTCAGCCAATGCAATCTTCACACAATCTACAGGTGTACCGTTACATGACCATATTTCCAATCCCGGCTCTTGATGTCGACAAGTCAACGTTAAAGGAAGTGTTGCAGAAAAGGCACAAGCGTAGCCACTGCGTGCTCCATCTGGGGCACAGACTAGTATGTCAGCCATATCACGAATCAGTTCTATCAAACAATGAATGCCTTTTGCTTCATAGCCGTCATCATTGGATATCAGAATGAAAGGTCTCTTATTTTCCATTAATATTTTTTTTATTTGCTTGCAAATTTACTAAAAAAGGTTGACATTTGACCGATTCTCATAGAAAATTCGTACCTTTGCACCCTATAATATATTATAGGTAGAAGAATGACATGGGAAAAATCATAGCATTAGCAAATCAGAAAGGTGGTGTGGGCAAAACCACAACGACCATTAATTTAGCAGCTTCACTGGCAACACTGGAGAAAACAGTGCTTGTTGTGGATGCAGACCCACAAGCGAATGCTTCCAGTGGACTGGGTGTGGATATCAAGGAAGTAGAATGCTCTCTATATGAGTGCATCATAGACAAAGCAGACGTACGCGACGCTATCTATACAACAGATATTGAGGGATTAGACATTATTCCAAGTCATATCGATCTCGTTGGAGCAGAAATAGAAATGCTCAACTTAAAGAACCGTGAGAAAGTGATAGGACAGTTATTGGCCCCTATCCGAAATGATTATGATTATATCCTTATTGACTGTTCTCCATCATTGGGATTAATCACCGTCAATGCCCTCACAGCAGCAGACTCTGTTATTATCCCTGTACAATGTGAATATTTTGCATTGGAAGGAATCAGTAAATTACTGAATACAATCCGTATTATCAAAAGCAAACTGAATCCCGCATTAGAGATTGAAGGATTCCTCCTGACGATGTACGACTCTCGTCTACGTCTTGCCAACCAGATTTACGATGAAGTAAAACGCCATTTCCAGGAACTGGTATTCAAAACTGTTATTCAGCGTAATGTCAAATTATCAGAGAGTCCCAGTCATGGACTCCCCGTTATCTTGTATGATGCTGACTCGACTGGTTCCAAGAATCACCTTGCCTTGGCAAAGGAAATCATTAATAAAAACAAGAAATAATGGCAGTAAGAAAGAAATATGACAGGAATGTACTTGGACGCGGACTTGATGACATCAATAAGGGACGCGGACTTGATGCTTTAATCGATACAGGGGATGTTAATACCCAAGGGAGTTCTAATCTCAATGAGATAGAAATATCATTGATAGAGCCCAATCCTAACCAACCCCGCCGTGAGTTTGATCAGGATGCTTTGCAAGAATTAGCCAACAGCATCAAGGAAGTAGGTATTATCCAACCTATTACCCTTCGACAACTCACATCAGGGAAATATCAGATTATCGCTGGAGAACGCCGCTGGCGCGCTTCCCAATTGGCTGGCCTTAAATCCATTCCTGCGTATATTCGTACTGTCGAGGATGAAGGTGTGATGGAAATGGCGCTCGTCGAGAATATCCAGCGTGAGGATTTAAATGCGATTGAGGTCGCACTCGCCTATCAGCACTTGGCAGAGACAACGGGAATGACACAGGAGAAAATCTCCAAGCGTGTCGGTAAAAGCCGTGCAGCCATCACTAACTTCATGCGACTGCTGAAACTCCCTGCACAGGTACAGATGGCTTTGAAGAATCATGAGATAGATATGGGACATGCCCGTGCCTTGCTTGCTATCGATAGTCCATCCACACAAATCAAACTCTTCAAGGAGATTCAAAAGCAGCAATACTCCGTCCGCAAGGTAGAGGAGATGGTACAAGCTATCAAAAACGGAGAGGATGTCAAGACTGTGAAAGGCAAAGTGGCTGCAAAATCACAACTTCCTGCAGAGTTTAATGTGCTCAAGGAACGCCTCACTCAGTTCTTCCAGACAAAAGTACAGATGACTTGCTCTTCTAAAGGGAAAGGAAAAATCAGCATCTCCTTCAATAATGAAGATGAGTTAGAGCGTATCATGAATACCCTTGATAGTGTAAATAACAAATAAAGAAAACTTGAAGTATTTCAGCGTCATATCCTTCCTGCGTATCACAACCCTCATCCTAATGACGATGACGGGCATGCAAGTCATGGCACAGGTCGAAACAAAGAAAGAGCCTGTTGACAGCATTGACATCATGATGGCACGAATTGATTCTTTAACGCGTATCGACTCCATCAATAACATTCAGGAAGAACCCATCCAGTCTATATTAATTGACTCCACAAAAATCATGAAACCTCAACGTGACTGGACTACATGGAGACCTGATCCCAAGCGCGCCCTGTGGCTTGCCTTAGTATTACCTGGTGCTGGACAGATTTACAACCGCAAATACTGGAAACTCCCTATTATCTATGGCGGGTTTATCGGATGTATCTATGCGCTGACATGGAACAACATGATGTATAAGGACTATTCACAGGCTTATCAAGACATCATGGACGACGACCCTAATACGGCAAGTTATAATAAGTTCCTGCATTTGGGCGTAAAGATTGACAGTTCTAATGAGGAGCATTACAAGGAAGTCTTCAAGAACCGTAAGGACAAATACCGTCGTTGGCGCGACTTAAGTATTTTTGTGATGATTGGAGTCTATGCACTCTCTGTCATTGATGCCTATGTAGACGCAGAACTCTCTGCTTTTGATATATCCAAAGACCTGAGTTTAAAGGTAGGACCTACTATTATTCCCAATCATTCCGGCGGCAATCTGCTACAGGCACAGTCGTTGGGCGTAAATTGTAAGTTGAATTTCTAAAGAAATAATAATGAGCAAGAAACTATTGATGATGCTCGCCATATTATTTGGCATGTCAATCGCCGTTCAGGCACAAGTGGAAACAGACATCGATGACGAGGTGGATGAGGAGGATGAGATTGTCGTCATTGATCAAAGCGGTAACGAGGAAATTATTGAGTTCCCAGAGGCAATGACCTATGACTTAGACAGTCTTCTCAATGAGTATATGTCAAAGACATACCTCACCACAGGGGATTGTAATATGAGAAATGAAAATCCATCCTATCCGACAGAGGTATTCATTGAGCGTCTTTCCCGTATGCCTACCGTTATGGAGATGGCACACAACAATGTGGTACAGAACTTTATTGACAGATACTGCAACAGACTGCGTGGTACTGTTGCATACATATTGGGAGCCAGTAATTTCTACATGCCGATTTTCGAAGAGGCTTTGGAGGCTTATCAAATCCCATTGGAACTGAAATACCTGCCAGTCATTGAGTCTGCCCTGAATCCACGTGCCGTATCACGTGTAGGAGCCACAGGTCTTTGGCAGTTTATGCTTGCCACTGGTAAACAATACAATCTGAAAATCAACTCACTAGTTGATGAGCGCAGGGATCCTATCAAGGCTTCTTATGCTGCCGCCCACCTGTTAAGCGACCTCTATAAGGTCTTTGGCGACTGGAACTTGGTCATCGCTGCCTATAACTGCGGTCCTGGTAATGTTAGCAAGGCTATTCAACGTTCTGGCGGTTCCAAGGACTATTGGCATATCTACCCCTATCTTCCCAGAGAGACACGTGGTTATGTACCTGCCTTCATCGCTGCCAACTACATGATGACTTATTACTCCCTGCATAATATCTGTCCGATGGGTAGCCGATTGCCAGCCCAGACCGACACTATTATGATTAACAGGAGGATGCATCTGGAGCAGGTTTCAAAAGTATTAGGCATTGACATAGAGATGCTGCGTGCCCTCAATCCCATGTATCGCCATGATATTATCCCTGGTGATACTGAGCCTTATGCGCTCCGCTTACCACAAGCAGATGTCAACAGATTCATCGAGATGGAGGATGCCATCTATAACTACAGGACCAGCGAACTGTTGACAAATCGTGCCATCGTAGAAGTCAATGACTATACACCCACCTATTATCATAAGAGTAAACGATACTACAAGAAAGGTCGTAAGGGACGTGCTGGACGTTACGCAAAGGCTCGTCGTGGAAGTAAAAGAGCGGCCGCACACAAGAGACATGCTGCCAAGGGTAAAGGTAAGGGCAAAAGCAAAGGAAAGGCTCGCAGTTCCTCTAAGAAGAGAAGACGCAGATAATTTAGGAATATGGACGAAGAGCAGAGAATACGCGAAGAAGCTGATGAGCAACTGATTAATGGTGCTTTTCAACACCTGTTAGATTGCTATCTCGCCTCACGTCACCGCAAGAAGGTTGATATTATCACCAAGGCATTTAATTTTGCCCGTCAGGCGCACAAAGGTGTACGTCGTCTGTCTGGTGAGCCTTATATCATGCACCCTATTGCCGTTGCTCAAATTGCCTGCGAGGAAGTAGGACTCGGTTCTACCAGTATTTGTGCGGCTCTGCTTCATGATGTTGTAGAAGATACTGACTATACAACAGAGGATCTGGAAAATATCTTTGGTCCTAAGATTGCCCAGATTGTTGACGGACTGACTAAAATCAGTGGTGGTATCTTTGGAGAACAGGCTTCTGCTCAGGCTGAGAACTTCAAAAAATTATTGCTGACGATGAGCGATGATATTCGTGTTATCCTCATCAAGATTTGTGACCGCCTGCACAATATGCGCACCTTAGAGTCACAGCCAGCCAACAAACAATATAAGATTGCTGGCGAGACCTTATATATATATGCGCCACTCTCCAATCGTTTGGGACTTTATAAGATTAAGTCTGAACTGGAAAACCTGAGTTTCCAGTACGAACATCCTGACGAGTATAAAAGCATTAAGGCTAAACTTGCCTCAACTGAGGCTTCCCGCCGTGAACTCTTCGATCAGTTTACAGCACCCATAGAAGAGGCCCTCAAACAGATGAATATCAAATATGAAATCAAGGAACGCGTTAAAACGCCCTACTCTATCTGGAGTAAGATGCAGAACAAACACGTTACCTTTGATGAAATATATGACATTCTTGCTGTTCGTATCATCTTCACACCCAACAAACGAGAAGAAGAAGTGAACGAGTGCTTCAATATCTATGTGGCCATCTCTAAGATCTATAAGTCACATCCTGACCGCCTGCGCGACTGGCTAAGTCATCCGAAAGCCAATGGCTATCAGGCATTGCATGTCACATTAATGTCAAAACAGGGACGATGGATTGAAGTACAGATTCGTTCCGACCGCATGAATGAGATTGCTGAACAGGGCTTTGCCGCCCACTGGAAATACAAGGACGGCATGGAGAAAGAGTTTACGGAGGACGAGACTGAACTGAATGAGTGGCTGCGTACTATCAAGGAAATCCTTGATGACCCCCAGCCTGATGCCATGGATTTCCTGGATGCCATCAAACTCAATCTTTTCGCATCTGAGATATTTGTATTCACCCCAAAGGGCGAAATCAAGACAATGCCAGCAGGTTGTACGGCACTGGATTTCGCTTTTAGCATCCATACCTTCTTAGGTTCCCATTGTATTGGTGCCAAGGTCAATCATAAACTTGTGCCACTGAGTCATAAACTCAACAGTGGAGACCAGGTGGAAATCCTTACTTCTAAGTCACAGCATGTACAGGCCTCGTGGATTAATTTCGTATCTACAGCCAAGGCTAAGGCAAAGATACAGGCAATCCTTCGCCGAGATGGTCGTGAGATACAGAAACGAGGTGAAGAGATTTTCGAAGAATTCCTTAAAAAGAATGACATTGAGAATACGTTAGCTGCTGCTGACCAATTGGCAGCATTCCACGAAGAGCGCAATCGTGAAGAGTTCTTCCAGTCACTGGGTGAAAAGACTATTCTGCTTGGTGAGAAAGATCTTGACGAACTACAAGGCAAGAACGTGGGAGAGAATGGCAAGAAAGGTTGGCGTCGCTTGATACCATTCCTAGGAAGAGACAAACAGAAGAAAGAGGATGCGACAACACAGGATCTTTTTGTGGTTACAGATGGTTTTAATCGCAAAAAGCCTATCTATATTAATGATGATAATATCGGACAATTTAAGTTCCGCCATTGTTGTCATCCTATTCCTGGAGACGATATCCTTGGCTTCATTGACAACAAGCATCGTATTGAGATTCATAAACGTGCCTGTCCAGTCGCCGCAAAACTTAAATCCAGTTATGGCAATCGTATCCTGGATGCCAAATGGGATATGCACAAACGTCTCTTCTTCGATGCTACCATTCACATTGAAGGCATCGACCGCATGGGTATGGTGATGGATATCTCCAGCGTTATCTCTTCACAGATGAATGTAAACATGCATAAGTTTACCATTACCAGTGAAGAAGGCGTTTTCGACGGCTCCATAGAACTTCGTGTTCACGACCGAGAGAACGTGAAAGAGATTATCGACCAACTAAAGAAGATTGAAGGATTACAAGAAGTCACACAGATTATGTGATGCTTATTGTAGGAAATCCATTTGTTTTTTCAATGCCTGAAGCTGCTCACGGACATCTATCAGTTTTGTAAGCACCTCTGATCGTTTGTCAGCACCATCACGATTGGCATTGATGATTTTCTTGGCTGCAGCCAGTTTAAAGCCACGTACCTTCACAAGATTATGAATCAACCGAATCTGATCAATATCCTTTTGCTGATACTGACGAATCTTGGCAGGACCACTGGTCTTCGGTTTCAAGTATGGAAACTCCGTCTCCCAGTAGCGTAATGTACTCTCATTCACATTAAACATCTCTGCCACTTCCTTAATAGAATAGTACAGTTTCAGGTTTTTGTTCAGATTCAGTGCCATAGTCCTTATTGTTATTTTTGCAAAGATAGTAGTTTCTTTTCAAACCACCAAATCTTATGAACGTTTTCTGTCATTTGCATTAACAAAAAAGAGGACAGATACATATCCGTCCTCCTACTTTACACTAATGGATGATTGAAAATCACTCAAAATACTCGATGGTACGGTTCTCTACCATTTCCTGGCCCATCATAGAGGTCTTACGGCTAATCCAGTTGCCGCGATCGTCAAATTTGTAATCTGTATAAGGGATTTCCATCGCCTGTCCGTTAAAGTCCATGGACTGAGCAGAACGCATGCCTTTCTCGTCATAGGTAATCTTGATTTCTATATCATTACCCATCATGCTCATGATCTGGCTTACCAACTTTCCATTCTCCCATTTGAACTTCATCGGCATTTTTTGTCCCTGCACCTCGATGGAAGCCGACTGGATATAACCGTCTGCATCATAAACGACATCCGTCATTAAACTGTTCTGCATCTTTCCATCCTGCGTGAAAGTCGTGGTCTGATCCATACCCATAACAGAAGTCTTGATACTCTTTACGGGACCTGTTACCTCGCTGTATTCACGATCATGGAACTTTGTCTGTGCAAACATCGTCATTGTTCCAGCCAGCAGTGCCAGCATACAAATTACTTTTTTCATTGTTGTTTTCTTTTTTAATTAATAAAGGTATTTAATCTGTTTATATTCCTTAGACGTATGAAAAACGTAAAAGTTTATTGGACAAATGAAAAAAAATCAATAAATTTGGTTTTTCCCTCAGTTTGTACTATCTTTGCACACAATAAACTTAACCTATAACATTGACAAAAATGAAAAAGATTCCATTTCTTCTGACAATTCTCGCTATTGTTTTCGTCATGAGTTCATGCAAGCAAAACGGCAAGACAAACGATGCCGAAGGTACCAATGACAGTACGGCTATAGCTGATAGTACGACGACTGAAGAGGAGAAACCCAACTTAGATTATAACACTACCGATGCGAAGACATTCGGTTTTAACGGATGTGTGGAGAAAGTAGTGACGACAACCTATATGGCGACACTGAACGGTGACAAGCTGGTTAAAGGAGAAAAGTCCAACAGAACGGACAGTCTCACTACCTTTGACGAGAAGGGACGTGTGACACTCGATTCCTATGCCAATCCGTATGTCTATGATGCCGATGGTAAGTTCATCAAAGGACGCTCGAAGGAATCGAAGATGACGCGTGACAAGGAAGGACGCATCACCAATTACAGCAATCGTGAGAATACGAATCACTGGGAAGGCTATGATTACTCTTTCGAATACGACAAGCAAGGACGTATCAAAGCCATTGAATGGGGTGGTTGGGAAGAAGGAGAAAGTTACGCACTCACCTACAAAGACGACCAACTCTATCCAAGCAGCATGCATATCGACGGACAAGCCTGTGCAGACATTTATAAGACGGATATCCGCTATAAATACACGAAGTTCGACGAGAAAGGCAACTGGATAGAGCGAGAGATGTATTTCGATGTCATGCAGACCACCGAAGCGTATGAGGGTAACGAGAATCCTGCCAAGGATTACAGCAAAGAATACTACATCCAAGAAAGAACCATCACCTATTATTAAATATGGTAAAAAAGATTCAGATTGTGATTTTTGTCGTATCTTCGCAAACGAAAACAACTTATAAAACAATATAGCAATGAAGAAAGTGTTATTTTTTATGTTCCTCCTTGTAAGTATGGGAGCGAATGCACAGAGTCTGATTGGAACATGGTCAACTCACCCTGAGACTGACGAGGATGGTGACAAGACATCCTGGGGACTTGTCTTTCATCAAGGTAATAAGATGACGCTGAGGATGACAATGGCAAGCAATGATGATGAAGTTGGTTCCTTTGAATTTGTCATGGACATTCCTGGTACCTATAAGCATGATGGCAACACACTGACCATCAATGTAGATCCCCAAAAGACGACTGGAAAGATGGAGAATATGGTCTACAAAGGTGAAATGGCTAAACTCATCAAGGAGTCTCCTGAAATGAAAGAGACCATTGAAAAAGTGATAAAGAACCAAATCGAGGAAGAAATCACGAAAGGTTTCGCAGATCAAGCGGCTGTCAGCTACGACGTGACCATCACAAAACTGACGGCGAATAGTCTGTTTCTGAAAGGTGACAAAGATTTCATAGTGGATTCCAACAATGATTTCATAGAGTTCTTCAGAGTGAAATAGTGACTGCGATAAGATGAGTATAAGAAAACTGATGACGTTGGCAGGTGTATGGATGACTGTCCTTACGCTGAATGCCCAGAGCGTAAGAGAGACTATCCGACTGGATGAAGGATGGAAGTTTGCTTTCGGAGACGCTTCCGATCCTGCCAAGGATTTCGGATGCGGAACGGAATACTTTAACTATCTGACCAAAGCGAACTCTATTCACAATGAAGGACCATACGCCATGAAGTTTGATGACTCGAAATGGGAAGAGGTGCGTGTGCCTCATGACTGGGTGACTACCCTGCCCTATGCGCCAGAAGCCAGTCATTCTCATGGTTATAAGACTGTCGGATATAAATATCCAGAGACCAGTATAGGCTGGTATCGTAAGATGCTCCCCATCGCCAAAGACGACCTCGGCAAGCGGATTCTCATCCAGTTTGATGGTATCTTCCGCAATGCTCGTGTCTGGTTTAATGGTTTTTATCTGGGTACAGAGCCCAGCGGATATGCCACACAAGTGTATGACGTAACAGAATATGTCAACTACGGATGCGACAACCTCATCTGTGTTCGTGCCGATGCCACCTTGGAAGAAGGCTGGTTCTATGAGGGAGCTGGCATCTATCGTGATGCATGGCTCATCAAGACAGGCACAGTCAGTGTGGCTCCCTTTGGTACTTTTGTCTATGCCGATATCGACAAGGACTTTCTCAAGACCTCAGTCACTGTAGAGACAGAGGTGCATAACAATAGTGTTGAGACACAGACATGTATTGTCGCAACGAAACTGGTTGATGCTGAAGGAAAGGATGTAGACTTTGCTGCCAGAGAGATTTTAGAACTCAAAGGCAAGCAGACACTCAAATGCAAACAACTGATGACTGTCTTCGAGCCTCGCCTATGGTGTCCTGAGGATCCTTATCTTTATAAGGTTGTCACCAGAGTATTGGTCAACAACAAGGTAGTTGATGAGTATATCACCCCAACAGGTATCCGTAAGGTAGAATTTGATGCCGACAAAGGGTTCATCCTCAATGGAAAACCCCTGAAATTGAAAGGTGTGAACATGCATCAAGACCATGCGGGCGTTGGTGCTGCTATTCCTGTAGCACTGATGGAATGGCGCATCCAGCAGTTAAAGGCATTCGGATGTAATGCCTATCGCGCCTCCCACAACCCCATGACGCCTGCTCAGTTGGATGTCTGTGACCGAGAAGGTATCCTCGTTATCGATGAAAACCGATTGACAGGTATCAATACAGAACATCTGCGCCTGCTGGAGAACATGATTAAGCGCGATCGCAATCATCCTTCTGTCATTCTCTGGAGCGATGGCAACGAGGAATGGGGTCTCGAGAATACCATTCAAGGTACGCGTATTGCTGCTGCTATGCGAGAATATACTCATCTATTAGACCCCACTCGTCATTCCACTATCGCCAATGCAGGAGGTGGCGAGATGATTAAGGGACTGGATGTTGTAGGCTTCAACTATATCGTACAGAATGATGTCGAAAACCGCAAGAAGGCAAATCCCACGTGGAAGATTGTAGGAACAGAGGAGACTACAGGTTGTGGAACAAGAGGCATCTATTTCGACAGTCCTGACCAGCCAGGCAGGATGACGGCCATCAACAGGGGTGATAAACCTGGAGTTGAGAATGTCATTGAACGCGGATGGCAGTTCTATGCTGACCACGACTGGGCAGCAGGAGTATTCTTTTGGACAGGTTTCGACTATCGTGGTGAACCTAACCCTCTGAAATATCCTGCCACCGACTCTGAATTCGGCATCCTTGACTACTGTGGTTTCTGGAAAGACGAAGCATGGTATCTGAAGTCGTGGTGGACAGAAGAACCTACCCTGCATATCTTCCCTCATTGGAACCTGCAAGGTCATGAAGGTGAAGAGATAGAGTTATGGGCTTACAGCAACTGCGACAAGGTGGAACTGATAGTCAATGGCAAGAAACTCGGACGACAAACAATGCCAAAGAACGGGCATTTGAAATGGAAGGCGACCTATCAACCAGGCAAGGTCGTGGCTGTAGGCTACAAGAATGGCAAGCAAATACTCACTGAGACCATTGAAACGACGAAGCCTGCTGACAAGATAATCGTCAAGAGTAATCGTCCGACCATCACCTCAGACGGAAGAGATGTGGCTGTCGTCACCATCGAAATCCAAGATGCCAAAGGACGTATCGTTCCTGATGCCTGTCCGATGCTGACGCTCCGTTTAGAAGGCAACGGGCGTATCATCGGAGTAGGCAATGGTGATCCTTCCTATCTTGGTGCCGACCATCCCAAAGACAAAGACTGTAAAGAGTTCCGTATTCCAGCTTTCAACGGCTATGCCCAAGTGCTGATACAGAGTAATCATGATGCAGGGAATATCCTATTAAAGTGTAATTCTAATGGGCTAAAAGAGGGTACGACAATGATTCAATCCGTTCAATAGCCCTTAAAAGCAAGCAATACGTAGATAAAAATCGGGGAAATACTTTGTATTTCTCTGGCTTTTTCGTAACTTTGGTTTCGCCGAACTTACTATGCACTCGGAAAAGCTCAAATAAATTTGGCTTTTCTCTCGCTTTTTCGTAACTTTGCACTCAAATTTGTAAATAGTAAATTGTCAAATAGTAAATAATATGATGACAGCAAACGAGATTCGCGAATCGTTCAAGAAGTTTTTCGAGCAGAAACAACATGCTATCGTACCTTCTGCACCTATGGTAATCAAAGACGACCCTACACTGATGTTCACCAATGCAGGTATGAATCAGTGGAAGGATATTATATTGGGAACCCGTGACCCAGAACCACGCCGCCGTGCCGATACACAGAAATGTCTGCGTGTCAGCGGTAAGCATAACGACTTGGAAGAAGTAGGTCACGATACTTACCACCACACCATGTTCGAGATGTTAGGCAACTGGTCGTTTGGCGATTACTTCAAAGAAGGTGCCATCGATATGGCATGGGAGTATCTCGTTGATGTGCTGAAACTGAATCCAGAGGATCTCTATGTTACTGTCTTTGAAGGTTCACCCGAAGAAAACATCCCTCGTGACGACGAGGCTGCACAATACTGGGCAAAGCATGTACCTGCTGATCATATCATCAATGGCAACAAACACGATAACTTCTGGGAGATGGGCGACACAGGTCCCTGTGGTCCTTGTTCTGAGATCCACGTAGACTCTCGTACGCCAGAACAAAAGGCTGCAAGTGGTAAGACTGGTCGTGAACTCGTCAATCAAGATGACCCACAAGTCATCGAGATATGGAACCTCGTGTTCATGCAGTTCAACCGCAAGGCTGACGGCTCTTTGGAGAAACTTTCCATGAACGTCATCGATACAGGTATGGGCTTCGAGCGTTTGGTTCGTATGATGCAGGGTAAGCACTCCAACTACGATACTGATGTGTTCCAGCCTATCATCAAGGCGGAGGAAGACATCACAGGTATCCGCTATATTTCAGAGGACTCTGAGAACTCCGAGAACTCCGAGAGCTCTGAGGCTACCAATGTCGCTATGCGTGTCTGTGCAGATCACCTGCGTGCCGTTGCTTTCTCGATTGCTGACGGACAGTTGCCATCGAATGCAAAGGCTGGCTATGTCATCCGTCGTATCTTACGTCGTGCTGTGCGCTATGCTTACACTTTCTTAGGACAGAAAGATGGTTTCCTCTATAAACTTGTGCCTACCCTCGTTTATGAGATGGGCGATGCCTTCCCTGAATTGAAGGCTCAACAGCAATTGATTACTAAGGTCATCAAGGAAGAGGAGGATTCATTCCTGCGCACCCTTGACAAAGGTATCTCTTTGCTTGACAAAGCAATGGAAGAACTTAAGGCACAGGGTAAGAATCAATTGGATGGCGTTCAGGCTTTCCGTTTGTTCGACACTTATGGATTCCCCCTCGACCTAACAGAACTGATCTGTCGTGAGAACGGCTTCACTGTTGATGAAGAGCAGTTTAATGTAGAGATGCAGAAACAGAAGGAGCGTGCCCGCAATGCAGCTGCCGTTGAAAACAGTGACTGGGTAGAACTTGCTCAGGGAGAACAACAGTTCGTCGGTTACGACTATTCTGAATACAACTGTCATATCCTGCGCTATCGCAAGGTGACACAGAAGAAAAATGAGTTCTATGAACTTGTCCTTGACACCACACCTTTCTATGGCGAGATGGGTGGACAGGTAGGTGACTGCGGTGTACTTGTCAATGAGAACGAGACCATCGAGATCATCGATACCAAACGTGAAAACAACCAGAGCGTACATATCGTCAAACAACTACCCAAAGACCCGACGGCTGAGTTTATGGCATGCGTGGACACTGACAAACGGAATGCCTCTGCTGCCAACCATACCGCTACTCACCTGTTAGACTATGCGTTGAAGCAGGTTTTGGGCGACCACGTAGAGCAGAAGGGTTCTTTTGTTTCTCCTGACACGTTGCGCTTCGATTTCTCCCATTTTGAGAAAGTCAGCGACGAACAGTTACGTGAGGTAGAACGGATGGTCAATGATATGATTCGTCAGGACATCCATATCGACGAGCATCGTGATGTTCCTTTCGACGAAGCGAAGAAACTCGGAGCCATCGCCCTCTTCGGTGAGAAATACGGTGACAAGGTACGTGTGGTTCGCTTTGGTCCTTCTTGTGAGTTCTGTGGTGGTATTCACGCCACAAGCACAGGTCGTATCGGTTTCTTTAAGATTATCTCTGAGAGCAGTGTAGCTGCTGGTATCCGTCGTATTGAGGCCACTACAGGTAAGGACTGCGAAGAGCGTTTCTACCAGATGGAAGACATCCTGAAAAATATCAGGTCGTTCTTCAATAACGCGAAGGATCTACAGGGCGTTATCCAGAAATATATCGAGGAACACGACTCTATGAAGAAGGAAATTGAAGGTTTCCAGGCACAAGCCGTCGAACGTGCTGCCCAACGACTGGTTGAGAAGGCTCGTGAGGTGAACGGTGTGAAGGTCGTCACCACCGTACTGCCCATGGCTCCTGCCGCTGCCAAGGACCTTGCCTTCAAAGTACGTGCCAGTATCGAAGGCTCACTCCTTTGTGTCATCGGCTCTCACGACAATAACAAACCTCAACTGTCCATCATGATGAGCGACGATATGGTCAGCGACCATGGCTTGAATGCAGGTCAGATGGTTCGTGAGGCAGCCAAACTCATCCAAGGCGGTGGTGGCGGACAGCCTCATTTCGCACAAGCAGGTGGAAAGGATGTCGATGGGCTCAGTGCTGCCGTTGATAAAGTCATCGAACTCGCCAATCTCAAATAAGGATAAGTTATAAATATATAGATAAAAGCCTCTTGACGTTGTGTCGTCAAGAGGCTTTTTCGTTGTACTTCCAACTATTCTATAAAATTTTTCATAGCAGATTAAGTCTTTTTTGTTATTTTTGCGTCAAATAGATAAAAAAGAAAAAAACGAGCATGAAACTCTTTAGCATCAGAAACAAATATAGGTTCTTGGAACGACTGATGGCTGACGAACGTCAACGGCTGGTGCATTACGCCTGTTGCCGACTAGGTAACAGCGAAGATGCAGAAGATGCCATACAAGACCTCTTCCTGCAATTTCACGAGCGAATGAAGAAGACCGACGATAACGACTCGCTATCAACAGATATCAAAAATCCAATGGCATACCTCTATCGCAGTCTGATGAACCTATGCATCAGCAAGCAACGGTCAGCAGGACGGATACAGATGGTTCCTTTGTCAGATAAGAACGGAGAGAACTTCAAAACACCATCTTTCGATGAAGAGGATGAGATGGAACATGAATACCGGCGCATTTGTCAACTGTTGGAAACGATACCCGATGAACAAGCAGAGGTGATCCGCTTGCGTTTCTATGGCGAGAAGAGTTTCAAGGAGATTGCAGACATCATCGGTGTGAACCTCAGTACTGTCAAGTCAAGATTCATGTATGGATTAGAGAAAATCAGGCGAGGAATGCGCGCTTCCTCTGCATCAGATAACAATCATCAAACAATAGTAATGTATGAAGTGTAACGAATTCAAAAATATCGTAGTCGATCTCTTCGACAAAGAGGTAGACCCCCAGGTAAAGGTTGAATGTGAACGCCATCTCAGTGAATGCGCTGAGTGCAGAAAGTACTACGACGGTCTGTTGGAGGCTGCCGACCTGCTACGTCTCAAAACCAAGGAAGACAAAGTATCCTCAGCATTCTCATTCAAGAAACTTGCTGCCATGTTCATCAGCATCCTCGTGCTCTCTGGTATTGCATACGCTGCCATCCACATCGTAAGCCAGTCACAACAACCACAACAGACGGAACAAACCTCTGTGAAAGTCCATCATCAACAAACCATCACGGAGAGTCAGGCTACCCCTGTCGATACCCTTGCTCTGACATATGTCTTCGAGAATGTACCACTCGATGAGATAATCAAGGATATAGTCCTCTATTACCATAAGGCGGCTGACATCAAAAGTGAGCAGGCACACAACCTGCGTCTGTACTACAAGTGGGACCGTACGGCTACCATAGAAAGCGTAGTCGACGACCTCAACCACTTTAATCACGTGAATATCTCTATAGAGGACAACAAACTGATTGTAAACCCCTAACGCCCCATCACACGATTTATGAAAAAAATAATCATACTGCTATTACTGTGCATGATTGCCTGCATTGCAGCAGCCCAGACTATTTCCAGACAGTACAAAGGTCTGTCGCTCAGTAAGGTACTCGAAGACCTTAATGCCGTCACAGAGAACCACAATATATCCTTCATATATAACGACCTGGAGGATTTCACCGTCACATGTAATTTCAAGCATCTGAGTCTTGAAGAAGCACTGCACACTGTGGTAGGTTTCTATCCTGTACGCATCGCAAAGGATAATGACAAATTCTTTTTGGAGTGTACCTACAAGACAGAAAGGCATTTGACTGGTACGATTATCGACGAACATGGACAGCCATTACCCTTTGCCAATGTCGCTATCCTCAACCCAGCTGATTCTGTACTGCTCTCAGGTGGTGTGTCCAACGAGGCTGGTCAATTTGTGGTACCCTACGAACAAGAGAAAATATTGGCACGTATTACCTTCGTCGGTTATAAGACTACCTATCGCATCTGTACACAAGAGAACGTTGGAACCATACAACTCCAACCTGACAATTATACGATCAATGGTGTCGTGGTAAAGGGTGAGATACCCCAATATAAAATGACTACAGGGGGCATGACCATCGATATACAGCATTCTCTTCTTCGCGATATAGGCACTGCAGACGACTTACTCTCAATGATGCCGATGATTCAAGGTAAAGATGGTAAGTTCGAAGTGTTTGCCAAAGGTGAACCCGAGATCTATATCAATAATAAAAAGGTACGTAACGCCAGTGAGTTGAAACAACTCAAGTCTGTGGATATCAAGAATGTAGATATCATCACCGCTCCTGGTGCACAATATAACGCTGAGGTGAATGCCGTCATCCGTATCAAGACACTGAAGACACAAGGCGAGGGACTGAGTCTGATGGTAACCAGCGATACATGGAAAAACAACAAATGGAATAACTACAATGATCTGACATTGAAATATCGTATAGGTGGACTAGAGGCTTTTGCCAATATTGCCCTTGACAACGGACATTATAGCAATGATCAGGATATTCATCAGGAACTACATATTAAAAAAGACAAGTTTGACGTTGATGCATGTTTACCCATTAGGAGTAGTTGGACGCAACTTCAGTATCAGGCAGGTCTGAGTTACGATTTCAATACCGACCATTCTGTCGGACTGAGTTTCTCTTCGCAGCATATTCTTTATAACAAGTATCATTCTGACATGACGCAGGACTATCTCAAGAATGGTGCCTTCTACGGTGACGTCTTTTTGAAAACTGATATCAACGAACTCGACAAACCTGTATGGGAACTGAACACATACTATGTGGGAAAGGTAGGAAAACTGAATATCGACCTGAATGCGACAATTCTGCAACGTAAAACGGAGAATCATCTCAACCAGCAGGAATTCAGTAAAGAACTGGGTGATCGCACCATCACCACCCTTAACAAAGAAAACCGCAAGATGATGGCAGGAAAGTTGGTGCTGGCTTATCCTGTATGGAAAGGAGTGCTGAGTGGTGGAACAGAAGCCACAAGCACGAAGAGTTATGGTCACAATGTCAATCAAGAAGGCATCATACCAGAGACAGACAACGAAATGAAAGA
Organism: uncultured Prevotellaceae bacterium; assembly: GCA_902800585.1. Taxonomy (GTDB): domain Bacteria; phylum Bacteroidota; class Bacteroidia; order Bacteroidales; family Bacteroidaceae; genus Prevotella. Next base: position 21,672 of record CADCEW010000009.1, on the reverse strand, counting down.
ACAGAACATTGCCGGTTTTGCTGAATATGAGTGCCAGGTAGGACAATGGCGACTGAATGCCGGTCTCCGTTTTGAGCATGTAAAAGCAGACTACTACTCGTTTGGCGAATGGCAGCAAGAGCCCAGCCGCACCTATAACGACTGGTTCCCTAATCTGTCAGTAGCATGGCAGAAAGACAAGTGGGGCGCTCAGCTGAGCTATAGCAAACGTATCACTCGCCCCCTCTACCACATGCTGACTTCGATGATTGTCTATGACAGTCGTATGTTCTATGAAGGCGGTAATCCGTTGTTACGCCCATCAGTACGTCAAAGCATTGATTTCAACCTGACCTATTCATGGCTGAACTTCGCAACTGGTTATACTCGCGAGAACGACTTAATTTCCCACATCGGCGAAGTCTATGACGAAGAGAAAGAGATAGCTATCTTCCGACCTGTCAACTTCGACCATCAGGATCGTGTCTATGCCACCCTTACAGCCTCGCCAAAGTTAGGTTTCTGGCAGCCCACTGCAACACTTCATTACTATCAGCAGATGTTTGACGCAGAAGCGTATGGAGTACCAGAAAAACTGAATAAACCCGAATTCAGCTTCCACTTGCAGAGTTGGTTCGTTATCAATCCCACCACCAAAGCACTGTTACAAGTCGACTATACTGGTAGCAACCACTGGGCATTCATGTATCGCGGCAGTAATTTTAGTATGGGCGCTCGCGTGATGAAAACCTTCTGGGATGGTCGACTGACGGCTTCACTTTATGCCAACGATATTTTCCGTACAAGCAAGAATAAAGTGACCACATACTACGAAATAGGTCTGACTGCCCAGAGTTACTACACATATACGCAGTGCGTGGGATTAACGCTGAGCTATAACTTCAACGCCACCCGTTCGAAGTATAAGGGAACTGGTGCCGGAAACAACGAGAAGAGTCGTCTCTGAACCCTGTTTGCCCATCTTTTTGCAAAAAGATAGGAAAAAGTTCTCTCGAAATGAGAATTTTTTCCTATCTTTGCACTATCATTAATAAACCTACAAACTATGTTAGACAAAGAACGCGGGCTGTATATTGCCCATTGCGCTAAGGGCGCACTTAGTATCCAAGGTAAGATGGCTAACCGTCATGGACTCATTGCAGGAGCTACAGGTACAGGTAAGACTGTCACGCTGCAAGTGATGGCTGAAACTTTCTGTCAGGCAGGCGTTCCCTGTTTCATGGCAGACATGAAGGGTGACCTCAGCGGTATCTCCCAAGTTGGTAAGATGAGTGGCTTCATCGAGAAGCGACTCCCTGAGTTCGGTATCGAGAACCCTGAGTTCCAGTCATGCCCTGTCCGTTTCTATGATGTCTTTGGTGAACAGGGACATCCCATGCGCGCCACCATCTCACAAATGGGACCTCAGCTGCTCAGTCGCCTGATGCAACTCAACGAGACACAGGATGGTGTTCTGAACATTGTGTTCCGTATCGCGGATGAGCGCGGATTATTGCTCATCGATATCAAGGACCTGCGTTCGATGCTTGACTGGGTTTCTAAGCATGCGAAAGACTACACCACGAAATATGGTAATATCTCTGCTGTCACCATAGGAGCCATCCAACGTGCTTTGTTGCAGTTGGAGAGTCAGGGTGCTGACAAGTTCTTTGGAGAACCATCATTTGACATCTATGACCTCTTGCAATGCGATGCCTCTGGTAAGGGTGTAATGAGTGTGTTGGCTGCCGACAAACTGATGCTGCAGCCCAAGCTCTACTCCACTTATCTGTTGTGGTTACTCTCTGAGCTATATACAACACTACCAGAAGTAGGCGATCTGCCCCTGCCCAAACTCGTGTTCTTCTTTGACGAGGCCCACATGTTGTTTACAGACACATCGAAAGCCTTACTCGACAAGATTGAGCAGGTCATCCGACTCATCCGTTCGAAGGGTGTAGGTATCTATTTCATTACCCAGAGTCCTTCGGACATTCCCGAAAACATCCTCGGACAGTTAGGTAACCGTGTACAACATGCCCTCCGTGCCTATACGCCAAAAGACCAGAAGGCAGTGAAGACGGCAGCTGATACCTTCCGTGCCAATCCTGAGTTCAAGACCGACGAAGCCATTATGAACCTCGAGACAGGAGAAGCGTTGGTAAGTTTCCTCGACGAGAAGGGTGCACCCTCTATCGTTGAGCGTGCAAAAGTACTCTTCCCACTCTCCCAGATTGGAGCTATCACAGAGGGACAGCGTATGGATATCATCAAGCAGAGTCGCGTCTATGGCAAATACGATACGCCTGTTGATCGTGAGAGTGCTTTCGAAGTATTATTGAAAGAGGCAGAGGAGAAAGCTTTGGCAGAAGCAGAGGCCAACGAGATTGCCGAAGCTGAAAAGGAAGACGAGAAGGGCAAGAAGGAAGAAAAGAAAAAGCCGGGTATCTTCAGTAAGGTGCTCAAAGCCGTCATAACTGCTATTACATCGACGTTTGCCGCAATCCTCGGTACTTATGTCAGCGACAAGATCACGGGTAAGAAGACCAAGTCAAGGACTTCTGTCACAGGTCGCGTGGCAAAGAACGCTACCAGTGCCGCCACTCGTTCTGCTACGAGAGAGCTCACCCGCGATATTCTCGGCAACCTTATTAAATAATCATTCAGTCGCCACGACTGTCCACTGCTTATGACATACCTAAAAGCGTTAATATCTACGCTTTTAAGCATCACGATAACTATAGGTGCTATGGCCCAGGAAACTGTTACTGACACCACGAAGGTCACTTCGGGTGCCAGTAACAGAAATGTATTGATGAATGCGGCTTCTGCCTCGCAGCCTCGTCAGATATCCTTGGGACTTCCCATCTCCGGCTATGCCTATATTTTTGAGGACGGTCTGCCTGTGTCCTACTATAACTATCAGGTTTATCCCTATAAGTCATGGCATAGTGGTGTGAGTCATGAGTCCGTGAACACCATGGGGCCACAGGATATGGTATTGAAGTATGGTGTCATCACTTACAGTGTCGAAAGCAAGTCGAAGTTAGCTGGTGACAGTCTTGAAGGTAAACTGAACTACACCTTCAACCATCATGGGCGACACATGATTGATGCGAACATCTCTGCTCCTATCGGAAAGGGATGGGGTCTCAGCATCAGTACCTACCAAAACTTTGATCCAGGGAGCAACCATCTAGATATCTCCCGCCTGCAAGAGAGTGCGCACTTCTATAAGGCTGCTATCTCAAAGACATGGAATGAAGGACGTGGTAAGGCAGGACTCATCTACCAATACTCACATTTCAGAGAACTTATAGAAAATTACGGACCTTTCATCTTTGTAGGTGACGGTAGCGTGGAGGAGTATGACGGTTTTAAGTTAGGCATCGACCAGTACCGCCCCGCTAACAAGATATTGAGGTACCTTGACATAGAGACGGGTAAGATGACGGAACAGGACAATGATGATGCAAATACAAGTAAGATTCATAATGTGAACTTCGTCTTGGACTATCAGTGGGACAGTGGTTTGAAACTCTCTGTCCATAGTAAGTTCAAGCACGGACATACCCTGCGTGCCAACGGTGCCATGATGGGAGTGAGCGATGCACTAGCAGGTAGCGGATATACCTATGAGGACGGAAAAGAATTTATCGGTAAGGTACAGACACGAAGAATGTTGCATTTCGACGGTTTCGAACATTCTTGGATGACCAATGCCGCACTGACTGGCAAATCCAAGAACCAACGCCATAGTTGGCGTGCGGAGATTGACTACTGGCTCAATGCTGGAGGTGTCAGCACCTCTATGTATCTGTTTGCCCACGAGGCAAAGAAAGACCCGAAGATGCTGCTGTTCAACGGTAATGATGGTTATTCCTACAACTCCTATGCCGAGTTCTATGATGGTCACGAGCATAAGTTGTTCGGATTGGTTTCCGATGAATGGAATGTCTCTAATCGTCTGTGGCTCTATGCTGGTGCGAGAATAGAGTATCTGAACGTGCGAGGCATCGCTGCCAACGATGTCTGTAAGGATAATGCCCGTCATGCGGGTTGGAGTTTGGTTGAGCCAGGCGTGGTGAAGAATCATTTCAGCGACAACCACTTCAATTATGCGTTTATTGGGAGTGCGCGCTATGCCCTGCTATCTGGGTTTGGCTTACAGGCAGAGTACTCATCTGCCGCCATCCACACCCAACTGTTCCATTACGGTCCTTACAACTATCCCTCACAGAAAAGTATGACCACCAATTATTTCCGAGGCGGCATCTATTGGAAGAATGATTGGATAGACCTTACCTCGCAGATAACCTATATCACCATGAAGAACTCGCAGGAGCGTCCTAACTTCAGTCATGTACTGACCAAAGACGCAGGTGACATGAAAGCAGGAATGACCGAGTCGTTCACCATTCCTTTCTATTACGATATGGCAACTCTCGGATGGTTGACTGATGCCATCATCACCCCGATAAAAGGGTTAAATATCCATGTGATGTTCACCATCCGCGATCCTAAATATAAGAACTTCAAGATTACACCCACCTTCAGCGATGGTGTGACAGAAGAGTATGATTTTACCGATAAGACCATCACCGCCCTATCAAAGACCGAACTGGAAATAGAACCCTCCTATAGCTTCGGCAAATGGCGTGTATGGCTAAGTGCTCGCTATTTTAGCAAGCAGTACATCAACAAAACAAATTCCTTGTATTTCAACGGACGTTGGGAGACCTTTGGAGGCGTGGATTATAAACTCAGCCGCCATGTGAGTTTCTCTGCCAACGTCGTGAACATCCTCAACCAGAAGGGGGCCAGCGGCACTATCCCTGCAGCCGACCTGATTACTGATCCTACGCCCTACAAAGACTATGTGATGTCAGGAACGTTTATCCGTCCCTTCACCTTCGAGTTCACCACCAGGTTAAGTTTCTGATATTACAACTCTGCGTCAGAGCACTGGAAGGTGTTACCCTTCGTGATATCACCCGTCTCCAATCCGAGCTTGAACCACTTCATACGCTGCTTGGAGGTTCCGTGGTTGAACGACTCTGGTACAGCATAGCCTTGTGCCTTCTTCTGCAGGTAGTCATCGCCAATGACTTGTGCACACTGGATAGCCTCTTCAATATCACCATCCTCCAAAGAACCAAAGCGTTTATTGTCGTGATGCGCCCATACGCCTGCATAGAAATCGGCAAGCAACTCCAGACGTACACTGAGTTTATTCGCCTCTGCCTGAGGGAGTTTAGACATCTGTTGGTGTACCTTCTGTAAAGTGCCTGTAAGATATTCCACATGGTGTCCCACCTCATGGGCTATCACATAAGCGTAAGCGAAGTCGCCGTCAGCTCCCAATGATTTCTTCATCGTGGTGAAGAACGAGAGGTCGATATATAGTTTCTGGTCGCCAGAGCAGTAGAACGGACCCATCTGTGCAGAGCCTTGTCCACAAGCTGTCTGTACACCACCTGTATAAAGCACCATCTTAGGTACCTGATACTGTGCCCCATTCTGACGGAATATCTCTGTCCATACATCCTCTGTACCAGCCAGAATCTGTGTGGAGAACTTTGCCAGTTCCTGTTCCTCTTGCGTAAACTCACGCTGACCTTCTTCCACTTCGGTATTCGTACCTGTCAATGAACCCAGTCCACCATTCTGCACTTCCTGCATCACAGCACTCAGAGGATCACCACCTGCGAGCCATGCCATCAGGGCTACCATGATAATACCACCGATACCAAGACCGGCCTTTGCGCCGCCACTCATACCACGGCGGTCTTCCACATTCGAGCTTTCGCGTCTTCCGTCTAATCTCATATTTCTATTATTTTTAGGTTTCTATTTGTTTGCAAAGATACAAAAAAATGAGAATTGAAAATTGAAAATTGAAAATTATTTTCCGAAAACAACTGAATAAACGTAGTTTTTCTCTTTACAGACCACTGTTTCAATCTCTTCCGTTCCAGTTAATACCTCTTTCATACTACGTCCACCAATACCCTCACCAGTTAGTTTCAAAAGAGCTTCCTTGCGCGTCCAAAATTTCGTAAACGTCAGGGCTGGATTTTCAGAATGAATAATCTGTTGGGCTTCATCTTCGTTCATTGTATAGTTTACCAAACTTTCTTTATATTCACGAATGCTCTCAACGTCTACTCCTACAGGGTGGTCGCTGACAACACAAACGACTGCCTCGCGACAATGGCTGAAATTGAAATGAATTTTGGGAAAACCGACAAGCATGGGTTTGCCATGTTCACTATATTCAAAGACGGGCTTCTCCGTAATGCCATATTCCTTCCGTAATGCCTCGCACAATAGTAGATAGGCTGCCGCACAGGTTTTGCGCCCCTGTTCGTGCTTGAACTTCAACGCCTGTTTCCTCCGTTGCTCCGACAACAGTGGCAATGCCGCCTCGAAGTCAAAATGGGCTATATCGTCATTCAGGTAAAGCATCAGGTCTCTCTTCCGCTTTAGGAATCTTTCTGTTAGGATTCTCCTTGCTTCCAAGGTCAATAAGTTCCCTACCCTTCTGTACCACACTCTGACGTCCTGAGAAGAGTTTATTCCCTGCCGCCTCATACGCCCGATGTGCCTGATCCAGTTGTTCACCCACTTTCTGATAACGCTGGATGAAGTCGCCTAAGCGGTCGAGCAGTTGTTCGGCAATGCCAAACACCTTCTCCTGGTTCTCTGCCTGTTGGTTTTGTACCCAAGCGATATGAATCATGTGTAGGATGCCTAACAGGTTCTGCTCACCAGTGACAAACACCTTTCGTTCGAAAGCATCGCGCCAAAGTGTGGGATCATTGGCAAGAGCCAGTTGCAAAGAACTCTCAAAGGGCACGAACATAATGACGAAATCCACTGTCTCACGTCCGTTCTTAATATATTTCGAATAGTCTTTACGAGCCAGTTCGTTTACATGGCTGCGTACACTCTTGATATGTTCCTGCAGATAGCGGTCCCTATCCTCTGGTGTCTCGGCATTCACATATTTCTCATAAGCAACAAGCGACACCTTCGAATCCACAATGGCATCCTGTCCCTGCGGATAATGGAGGATGACATCAGGCTGCATCTCCTTGCCTGTATCTTCGTTTTTCAGTGGACGTCCTAATTCGTCACGCAGACGTGCCTGCACTTCATAGTGGATACCTTCCGTCAATCCCTGTGAGGCAAGAAGGTCACCAAGGATAATCTCGCCCATATTGCCACTCACCTTATTATCACGACGTAACACATTCGTCAGACTCTCCGCCTTCTCTCCGAGTTGCTGCGTCTGCTGCATCATCTGGATCATCTGTTCGCGGAAAGAAGCAGAATGGGCTGCACTCTCCTTCTGATTCTCATGGATTGCCTTCTGCATATTCGTGATGGCATCTTTCAACGGCTGTGTAATACCCGTCATGGCCTCCGTATTCTGCTCTTTCAGTTTCGAGGCACTAGTCTCCAATAATTGTTGTGCCATATTCTTAAAACGTTCTTCATGCCGTTTCAGTTCCTCGTCCATCTGCTGACGCACCAGTTCCAATTCCCTACCCTGACTCTCAGCCTTGGCATTCAACGACTTGTTCTCTGCTTCCAAATGCTGCACACGACTATTGGCAGCATCCAACAATTCTGAGCGCATTGCCAGTTCGATATCCTTCTTGCCTGACGCCACATTAACAGCATCAAGCCGCTTGTCCATCACCACATAGAGGATGACGGCTCCGACGGCTATACCTATTATTATATATAATACTATCATCATGGGTGCGAAGGTATACTGATATGCAAAAATACGCAGATTATATCAAGCAGATAGAGATTGACTCCTTGTGGAGTGGCAGGAAGCACATTGTATGGCAACTCGATCCGCAAGTAAATATCCTTAGTGGTATCAATGGTGTGGGAAAGAGTACTATCCTGAATAAGATATTCCGTAGTATCTGTACCAACGGAGATTTGAAGAACCATTTGCTGAAAGGGGTTCATATCACGGCAGAGCCTGAAAGTGCTACGCATATACGCTTCGACATCATCCGTTCATTGGACTCGCCTGTTCTCGATGTTGACACGATGAATCTGGTGGACTCGCGCATCACGTCTGCCCTTGACTTCCAACTCTATCATTTGCAACGGAAGTTCCTGGACTATCAGGTGAATATCGGCAACCGCATTATCGTCGCTTTACAAGAGGGACATGCAGACGCAGCTCAAGAGTTGTCGAAGGCGAAGACACGCTTTCAGGACATCGTCGACGACTTGTTTGAAGAGACGGGCAAGAAAATCGTACGTACAGAAAACGAGATATGTTTCTCACAGATTGGTGAGACATTAGTACCTTACCAGTTATCAAGTGGCGAGAAACAAATGCTTGCCATCCTATTGACAGTACTTGTAGAAGACAACCAGCCTTATGTCCTCTTCATGGATGAGCCAGAAGTTTCTCTGCATATCGAGTGGCAGAAGCGGCTCATCGACCTGATTGTCGAACTGAATCCTCATGTACAGATTATCCTCACCACCCATTCTCCTGCTGTCATCATGAACGGTTGGGTAGATAAGGTGACAGAGGTGAGTGATATTGAAGTGAAAAGTGAAAAATGACGACTCGTCTGAAAGACCATCTCAATAGCCGTTACTTCGAGGCAGCCAACAAGATGACCTCGAAAAATGCACGGCGCAGGATCGTGGCTTATGTGGAAAGTTACGACGATATCTACTTCTGGCGCACGGTGTTGAGTCGCTTTGAGACGGACAAGTTGTATTTCGAGGTGATGCTGCCCTCTCACAAAAAACTGGAACGTGGCAAGAAATCGGTGTTGATGAACTTCATTGAAGGCAGAATCGGCGAGGATATGATAGCTTGCGTGGATGCCGACTATGACTATCTGCTGCAAGGTGCCACACCGCAGTCAAGAAAGGTAGTGGATAGTCCGTATGTGTTTCACACCTATGCCTATGCTATCGAGAACATGCAGTGCTACGCTCCTTCCCTACATGACGTTTGTGTCGCTGTTACATTGAACGACCATCGTATCTTTGACTTCATGGATTACCTGACGCAATACAGTGAGGTGGTGTTCCCTTTGTTTATATGGTCGATATGGGCATACCGTAGTGGTAATCATAATAGATTCTCTATGTCTGATATGTCACGTATCATTGATCCTGGCGGTTTTAACGTCGCAGACCCTTTGCCTTCGTTAGACCATCTGCGCAGGAAAGTGAACACGAAGATACATCAGTTACAGACACTGTTCCCCCATAACAAGGAGGTATATCTGCAAACAAAGGAGGCTATCAAACAACTGGGTGTGACACCACAGACTACCTATTTATATATACAGGGTCATTCTTTGTTTGATAATGTGGTAGTTCCTATATTAAATAAGGTGTGCAACCGACTTCGTCAAGAGCGTCAGGATGAAATAGCCCGTACTGCACAGCATCATACGCAACGAAAGAACGAGATGTCGTGCTATGAACATTCCATACAGGATATCCGACAAATGCTTAAGAAGAATAATGGCTATATGCAGTCTCCGTTATTCTCCCGTGTACAGGAAGACATCAAGGCTTATCTTATGAAAGGACGTACGTTTCCAGAAACTTAATCGTACCCTCAGACCGTACTTCTTTGACACAGGCGGGGATAAGGATAGAGTCGCCTGCACAGAAGGCAACTTCCTCACCATCCACAAAGAGCGTTCCTTCTCCCTTCAATCCTATCAATATCACAAAACTGTCCAACTCCGAGTAATCGATAATCATAGGTTCCGTGAGGTCATAGACGGAGGTGTTAAAATAAGGACAATCAACAAGAGGCTGACTGATATTCTGTTGGGGGATATAGTGGGTGCGATAGTCCTTCTGCACAGTAAAGTTGATACTCTCCAATGCCTCTTGCGTATGAAGTTGACGCTCATTTCCGTCTTTGTCCTTCCGTTTAAAGTCATAGATACGATAGGTGACATCAGAAGTCTGTTGTATCTCTGCAAGAAATGTGCCTGGTCCGATGGAATGGATGCGTCCCGAAGGAATATAGAAGCAATCGCCTTCCTTGACATGATACTGGGCCAATGCCTCACAGATGGTACCATCCACAATCATCTCCTTGTATTGCTCAGGCGTAATCTGCTTCTTCAATCCGCTATATAATGTTGCCTCTGGTGCGCTATCCATCACATACCACATCTCTGTCTTTCCACGCTCTTTCCCATGACGGCGGGCTACTTCATCAGAGGGATGAACCTGAATGGAAAGGCTTCTCTTAGCATCAATAAACTTAACGAGCAAAGGAAACTCATCACCAAAGCGCTGGTAGTTGGCTTTGCCCACCAGTCGTTCACGTCCTTTACCGACCAATTGGTTCAGGCTTTGTCCGTCCTGACTCATTGTTTCATTCCCAGACACTCCTGATATCTGCCAGCTCTCTGTGCCCCATATCAGGGTTTTCATTATTGGTGTGAATTTGTAATAGTTCATGTCGTTATGCTGTTATTATTTTATGATGATCGATGGTTAGCTATCTTTCCAGAATCCTCGTGTGAACAATACTAATACGCTCATAATCTCGAGACGTCCTACCAGCATCAGGAAGGAACATGTCCACTTGATATAATCAGGCAACTGACTCCACGACATCTCAGGACCTATCTGAGTGCCGAGCGATGGACCTACGTTACTGATACAACTCAATGCGATGGTGATAGCGTTGGTGTTGTCGATGCCAGACACTATCATGATGGTTGCCGATAGCAGTACCATCAATGTAAAGATGGCAAAGAAGGCAAGCAGCGAATTGATTTTCTGTTGAGAGACTGGCTGTCCGTTAATCTTGACAGGAAGGACGGCATTCGGATGAAGCAGTTTGCTAAACTCATTACGCATGACCTTCATGATCATAACACCACGAATACACTTGAAACCACCCGTTGTTGATCCGGAACAGGCTCCTAAGAACATCAAACATCCTAAGATGACCCATGTGATATGCGGCCATAGCGCAGCATCATCGTTGAAAAGTCCTGTCGTTGTCATAAAGGACACTACCTGGAACAAAGCAGAACGGAAAGCACGCTCCAGTCCATAGCCGTTATAACTCATCAAAAGCCATCCTATCCAAACCGTTGCCGCAATGACAACAAAGATATACAGTTTGAACTCCGAACTTTTAAACAGATTTGCAAACTTGAAGCGGAAGATGGCGAAATATAGCATCGTAAAATTGACACCAGCCAAGAATTGGAAGAGGATAGCAATATACTCAATTGTCGGCGACTGGAAGAAGGCTGCAGAATCATTGTGTGGAGCAAAGCCTCCAGTTGCCGTCGTCGTCATCGCATAGTTAATACTGTCAAACAATCCCATACCTGCAACATAAAACGACAAGATGCAAGCAATGGTCAAAGCAGAATAGATAGACCATATCCATTTGGCTGTAGTAGACAAACGGGGATGCATCTTTGAGCGGATAGGTCCTGTCGCCTCGGCAGAGAACACCTTCACACTACCGCTACCTACCATAGAAGGAAGGATGGCAATGGTGAAGAACACGATTCCCAAGGCACCAATCCACTGTGTCTGTGTACGCCAGAAGAGAATGGCATGCGGCATCCACTCCACGTCATCGATAATAGTAGCACCTGTCGTCGTGAATCCCGACATGGTCTCAAAGAAAGCGTCCGTAACATTAGTGATATATCCGCCTATCAGGAAAGGTAACATGCCAAAGAGACTGAAGATAGTCCATGTCAATGTCACCAATAAATAAGAGTCGCGACGACTCAGATTATTAGTGGCGTTACGTCCCATGAATTTGAATAAGAAACCACAACTATAGGAAACGAGGGTAGACAGCATGAATGCCATCATATCATCCTCCATATAGTACAATGATATACATGTACAACAGGTCAGCAATACTCCTAATAACAAGAGCAGCGAACCGATGATCTTGTATATCAGAGGGTAGTTTACCATAACGTGTTCGCCTTGAAATATTTCTCCAGTTTCTTCAGGTTCTGTTCATGAGAGAATACCATCACGGAGTCGCCTGCCTGAATACGGGTATTACCATTGACAAGGAGGCCTTCGTTATTGCGGACCAGTCCACCAATAGTGACTCCAAACGGCAATCCTAAATCCTTGACAGGTTTCTTCGTGACCTTAGAGCCTTCTGCTGCCACGAACTCTGCGACGTCAGAGTCTACCATCATCAAAGAACGGACATTGGTAACGTCGGCATCCAGCATCATCTGGTAAATATGACTGGCTGCCACTGTCTTCTTATTGATAATAGTACCGATATCAAGACTCTCTGCCATATCTACATAATCGAGATTCTCCACCATTGCCACTGTCTTCCTGACACCCAGTCTTTTCGCTGTAAGACAGGCGAGGATATTGGTCTCTGCATTTCCTGTCAAGGCGACAAATGCCTGCGTGTTCTCTATACCCTCCTCTTGCAGTAATCCCAAGTCACGACCATCGCCATGAATCACCATTGTATCGGTATCGCTGAGCACCTCATTCAGTGTCTCACAGCGACGTTCATTCTTCTCGATAATTTTCAGGTTCATGTAGTCAGGCAGGGTAAGCCCTACGCGTATGGCAGTCTTACCGCCTCCCATGATAATCACATTCTTGACATCGGCATAATGCTCTTTTCCTGATATCTTACGGATATAGGGAATGTATTCGCTGGTTGTCATGAAATAAGTGAGGTCGTTGGCTTTCAATTCATCATTACCACTGGGAATCAGGGTTTCACCATGACGTTTGATAGCCACGACATGATAAGGGTCATCAGGACCGCAAAGGTTTTTCAATGGCTGATTCAGTATCTCACAGGTATCGCGGAGTTTGATGCCTAACATCACCAAGGCACCGTTATGCACATCCCAGCGTTGTCGTACCCATGACATCTTCAAGCCATTCGTGATGTCAATAGCAGCCAATACCTCAGGATAAATGAGCGAGTCAACGCCTATCTCTTCAAAGAAAGTTTTCAGATGAGGAGCCAGATACTCATAGTTGTCAATACGAGCCACTGTCTTTTTGGCACCCAACGCATGGGCGATACTGCATGCGTTCATGTTCTTGCTCTCGTCAGGTGTTACTCCCACAAACAAGTCTGCAGATTCTGTGCCAGCATCTTTCAGGACTTTAATACTCGTTGGAGACCCCTGAATGGTCATAATATCGTACTTCGTATCAAGTCCTGCCAACCTCGTAGGGTCTGGGTCTATCAACACACAATCCTGATGATCGCGCGAAAGCAATTTCGACAGGTGAGTTCCAACGGCACCTGCACCGGCTATCACAATCTTCATGACTCTATGGCTTTTCTAATACTTGCTGCATCCAGTCCCACAATATGCTGTAACTCTTCAACGGTACCGTGCTCCACAAATTTCGTGTCAGGCATTCCAAGACGAGTGACGCGAGGAGCATAACCATGGTCATTCATCCATTCCAAGACAGCAGAACCCAGGCCGCCACTCTTCACGCCATTCTCTACCGTGATGATGTGTTTGAATTTCTGAGCGACTTCTTCCAGAATATCTTCATCAAGAGGCTTGAGGAAACGCATGTCGTAATGGGCTGCCTTTGTACCTTCTACAGCCTCTGTCACATTATTGCCTATCGGACCGATAGACAATACGGCAACATCTGTTCCGTCTCTCATCTTACGACCTGTTCCCACTTTTATCTCCTCAAAAGGACAACGCCAGTTAAGCAACACACCTCCCCCTCGTGGATAGCGGATGACAAAGGGACCTTTATCGGGCAGTTGTGCTGTGTACATCAGTCGACGTAACTCATGCTCATCCATCGGGGAGGCTATCGTCAGATTGGGAATAGGACGGAGTGCCGCTAAGTCAAAAGCACCATGATGCGTTGCTCCGTCTTCTCCGACAATACCTGCACGATCGAAACAGAACACCACATGAAGGTTAAGCAAAGCGACATCATGGATGATATTGTCGAAGGCTCTCTGTGAGAAAGCACTATAGATATTACAGAAGGGAATGAGTCCGTCTTTTGCCATACCTCCGGAGAAGGTGACGGCATGTCCCTCAGCGATACCTACGTCGAAAGTCCTGTCAGGCATCTCCTTCATCATAATATTCATCGAACAGCCTGAAGGCATCGCAGGAGTCACTCCTACAATCTTTGGATTCTTATGAGCCAGTTCCAGCAGGGTATGTCCAAAGACATCCTGATACTTCTGGGGCTTGTTGGGGTCTTTATCCACCAGTCGCTCACCAGTCTCTGGGTCAAACTTTCCTGGTGCATGCCATGTTGTCACGTCTTTCTCTGCAGGGGCATAACCGTGTCCTTTCTGCGTATGCAGGTGTAACAACTTGGGACCTTTCATATTCTTCATCTGACGGAGGATACGAACCAACTCCTTGACGTTGTGACCATCGAAAGGTCCAAAGTAACGGATATTCATACCATCGAAGATATTCTGCTGATGAGAGATGGCACTCTTCAAGGCATTGGCCAGTCGCTGGAGTCCGTTCTGACGTTCATCGCTCATCAGTCCCTTCCTGTGCAACCAGTTGTTCGCCTTGAACTTAATGGCATTATAAGTCTCATTGGTACTCAAATTAATCAGGTATTGCTTCATACCACCGACAGAACGGTCGATAGACATGTTATTGTCATTCAGGATAATCAACATGTCATTGGGAGAAGATGATGCGTTGTTCAGTCCTTCAAAGGCAAGACCGCCACTTAAAGCACCATCACCGATGACAGCCACCACATGACGATCGCTGTTGCCTGTCTTCTTGGCTGCGACTGCCATACCTAAAGCGGCAGAGACAGAGTTGCTGGCATGTCCACAGGCAAAGGTATCATATTCGCTCTCAAGGGGTGAAGGGAATGGACGGATACCTCCTAACTTACGATTGGTACAGAACTGTTCACGACGTCCTGTCAGTATCTTATGACCATACGCCTGATGTCCTACATCCCAGACGATTCGGTCTTCTGGAGTGTTATAGACATAGTGTAAGGCGACTGTCAGTTCCACTACGCCTAGACTGGAAGCAAGGTGTCCAGGATTCACTGAAAGTTCCTTCACGATATCGTCGCGAAGCTCTTGGCATAGTTCTGGAAGTTGGTCGACCGACAACTTACGCAAGTCATCGGGATATTTGATGTTATTGAGTAATTCCACCTTAATTTGTATATTACGCTGCGAAGTTACGAAGTTTTTTTGAAATGACAAAGAATAAATGATAAAAAGTAAAAGGACGTTTAGTAGGAGCTACTCCTACAACCTCTTTTCTTTCTTTTCGAACTTTGTTCGATGTTCTTTTTCTTTGACCTGAAGGTCAAAGCGTGCTAAAGATACGATTACTCCTGAAGAACCAAAAAGGGTTTATATTCTATTTCTTTTCAAAAAGAA
This sequence comes from uncultured Prevotellaceae bacterium, assembly GCA_902800585.1. Lineage (GTDB taxonomy): Bacteria > Bacteroidota > Bacteroidia > Bacteroidales > Bacteroidaceae > Prevotella. The sequence continues at coordinate 6,266 of CADCEW010000009.1, read as the reverse complement.
ACAGAACCAAAAGAAAATTCTATATCCCTACATCCCCTTTTACATAAAAGGGGTCAACCGCTCCTGCTCGTCGCTCTTACATTAAGGAACGCTCGGACCATCAAAGGTCCGGCGTGAGTTTTTATATATAAATAAATCACGGCGTCGTCCCGCCGTACTAAAACATAGGAGGAAGTTGCGTGTGCGCAACGACGAGTTTTAGTCCTTGCCAAAGATTGGCGAGGATTTAGGAGTGGTTGAAGCCTCTCATAGGCCACAAGAGGGGTTGGGGAGTTGTGAAAAACCTTTTGGTCCTTTTCGAAAAGGACAAGAAAAAGTGATAAAAAAAAAGTATTTCATCAGAAAAAACCTCCTCACCTCCTTCGACGTACCTGAAGTGCCGATGTATAAAGGGATTGAAGGGAAGGAGGTGTTTGCCAAACACCTCCTTAACACCTCCTCCATCATATAAGGTGCACCCCATAAGTTGGAGTGCTTTTCTGCATATACATCCATATCACTTTTGGATGTTTATACACCCCCATTTATCGGAGTATCTTCTATCACTTGTTCCAGTATCTGTTAAGGGGGTATTCCAGTATCTCCAATAGGGGTATAGGAGCCTTTAGAAACAATCGTTCGAGATACTCGAAAGGCTACGGGTAGGCGCTTTAAGCGGGAATGCAAGTGATAGAAGGCTGTAGTCCCAGGCATAGGTGCCTGTAACACCAATCATGATGAATAATCATTCAAAGGAGGTGTTCTTGAAAAAAAACGGAGGTGTTCGGAGGTGTTGACGAAACACCTCCTGTTGCTCAAACGCCCTACACATCGATGTTTCAGAGGGGTAGACGGAGGTAAGGAGGTGTTTTTGCGAAATTCTATTTTTTGAAAAACGAAATCAACATGTTTTGACTTCGTTTGTGGCTTACTTTCGATGCGTTTGGACGCTCCATTCGACCCGTTTGGAGCGTTCAAATTTTTTATTAGTTTTTTCTTCTGAAACACTTGCAACTTTATTGAATTATTCGTACCTTTGCATTCCGAATAGCAAACTCAACTATTCAACTATTAATTATGCATGAAATTAAATATATAGAGCCTCAACAAGAGAGTTTACTATATGAGGATGTGTGCCAGATCATTGATGGTACACGAGGTAGGATTGCTACCTATGTGAACACAGAAGCATGTTTGACAAACTGGAATGTTGGCAAACGCATCAAGGAAGATGTGCTCTTTAACAAGCGCGCAGAATATGGCAAACAGGTGGTAATCAACCTGTCTATAAAGTTGACTGAACGTTATGGCAGCGGATGGAGTGAAAAGACTCTGCGACATTGTCTCCGCGCTGCGGAGACTTTTTCCGAGGAAGACATTCTCTCCGCAACGCAGAGACAATTGTCATGGACCCATCTGAAAAGTCTGATGTATATCAAAGACCCTCTTGAACGCCAGTTCTACGCTCAGATGTGCAGTTCCGAGCATTGGGATACACGTACCTTGGACGAAAAGATAGACAAGCAACTATACCTGACTACTGCACTCAGTCGCAAGCCAGAAGAGATAATAAAAAAAGAATTGGAGGAATCTAAGTCGAAAAATAAACTCTTGCCAGACATGGTGTTTCGCAGCAGTTACTTCCTTGACATTCTTGGACTGCCTGACGTGTTTTCTGAGAAAGATTTGGAGAATGCGATTTTGGGACAAGTGGAAGAGTTTCTTTCTGAACTCGGCTCTGACTTCACTTTCATTAAGCGACAGAAGCGGATTACCATTGACGCAATAGATTATTATATTGATTTACTTTTTTTCCATCGAGAACTTCGTAGGCTTGTTGTGATTGACTTGAAACTTGGAAAATTCAAACCAGAGTATGAGGGACAGATGCGCTTATATCTACGATATCTGAATCAGAACGATAGGAAGCCTTGGGAAGAGTCACCCATTGGACTGATACTTTGTTCAGAAGGAAACACGGAACATATTGAATATCTGATGCTCGACGAAGAAAGTCCTATAAAGGTTGCACAATATTACACGAAACTCCCCGATAAAAAGTTATTGTCAGAAAAACTCCGTAAGGCTATTGCCATCGCAAGAGAACAATATAACAAAGAAAAAGAAGAATAATCGTATAAATTGTAGTTTCCTGAATAAGTTGACAGCATTGATACCCATTGTTTCAAGGCATTTTAACGACACTTTCGAGGAGTAAGTGGCTTTCTTTCGACCTTTCACCTATAGGTGCACGATTTTTCACCTGCAGCAGCAAGGTCGTTCAGCCATAAGTGCAAGATTGTGCAGCCCTAACTGGATCCCTTCTTTTACTAAAAAAGAACAGGTTATTAATTCTCATGAAAGGAATCAACAACCTGTCCCAGTGATCAACATTATTTGAGAAACAAAACTAATGGATAATTATTATTCATTATTCCCCAAGAAAGATATACGCTTCAGTGGCAGCATATTTTTGTCATCATCCGACATCTTATCGTAGTATTCCTGCCACATTTCTATAAATTCATCGCCATCTATAAGGCGTAAGAATTTTTCACTTCCAGATGCTGCACTTCTTGCATCAGCAGAATAACTACCACTTGTTACAAACAATGCGATGTCGCCTGCTTTCAATACGCCAGACAATGCTCGCACATCCGAAGCACCAATAGTAGAATCTGGCTTATGCTTTACCTGAACTTTTATTCTTGGTGTCTGAGCACCTAAAGGATCTAAATAGGCGATAATGTCTATCCCTCCATCTTTTCCCTTTGGTGCCACAAATGGTGTATAATATTTCATCGCTCTAAGCAATGCAGCTACCATATCCTGAAACTCATACGGACTCTTGGAAACTATATATTTTTTAATACCATCACGAGCATCTGATTCAAGAAGGTCTAAGTTCATATTCTCGGCTGTCTCGTCTGTAGGCTCAACGTCTATTCCTGTCTCTATCTCACGTAGCTTTTTCCATTCATGATAGGCAGTGTTAGCAATGTTCATGACCTCTTCTGGACTCTTTTTAAGCATCTTTTCGCCTTCAGGCGTTAGATACCAAGTTCCATTCTTTTTTATAATGAAACCTGCCTTTTGATAATCAATGGAGTAGAACTGGAAACTGTTAGTCCATCGTATATACTTCATTTTTCCTGCTGGTTCTTTTTCCCATTCTGTCAGTTTTACGTTTTCGTCCACAAATGGATAGAGTTCTTTCGCAGGCATGCTCCCGCCGCGACGGCTCATTTCCTTCATCACTGCGTATAGCGTTTTAGTTGCACACGCTTTTGTCCTACTAAATTGATTCTTTGCCATAGTATTTCACTTATTTGGAATCTTAATATATATTTTCTCTCTCCCATAGGATTAAGTTTTGTTCTAACAGTTGTCTGTTGATCTTCTTTGCCAAGATATCACGGGCATTGAAGAATTTGATGAATATAGGTAAGTCTTTGCTTCCCACTGCGGAAGCAATTGTATTTCTTCCAAATCCTTTTGTTCCTTTTGTTGTCTTTACTTTTGTTATTCTTTTGTCGTTGGCTTTGTCTAATGTGGCGTATGAAGTCGCATCCTTTCCCATAATAGCATTGGTGATGTCATAATAACTATCATTGTAGTCTTTACTTGTGTATTCGTTACTGCGATGATAGAATTTGTATATTTCGAGTGCTGCTTGATAAAGAGCCTTTGCTTCTTCTGAAAATTCAAATTGATTAAGGAAATCCCGAAAATCAAACGGCTTCGAAACTGGTTGTTCATCAAACAAGTCAGTCATTTCTGGGAATAATACATTCAGATCGTTCTTTGCACATCCTAATTCTTCTGCCGTGAATGGCATGATATAGTTTTTATTTCCCTCTACGTTTGAAAAATTGTTCCCTTTATAAAAGAGCGAAAACATAATGGCATCCCCCTTAAGTTCATCATTAATATCATTGGTGGTTCCTTTATATGTTAGGTTGCTGGTCTCGAAATATTTTCCATGAGTATTGAAATTGATCCCTTTAAGTATGAGGGCATATAGGAGGTTTCCTGTTGTAATGAGTTTGTTGTGTGTTTGGCGATTACTTAGTACTAAACAATAATTTTGGTTAGTCCATTGTCCGAGGATTAATCCTTGCTCATTCTGGATAATACTATTCTCGATTTCCTTAATGAGGTTGGGACGCACATTGTTATAATTGTAAATTCCACTGAATTCTAATACACCATTCTTTTTGTTGAATTCAAAACGTTGTGCAGTGACATATTCACCACTGAACATCTCACCATTGCTTTTATCAAATACGACCAAACTTATTGGCCATTCTGAAATCATAAACGTATCTTTTGCATTACTGAATACATGCGAAACAATGTTATATCCAGAATTAACAAAAACGGATACGGTATCACGCATAAAAAACTCCGTCTTACAATAGTAGACAATTACATCAGGATGCAAAGCTAATACCTTAATAAAGAATTCTATCGCCATATCATACTTGAAGCCTTTCCTACGTTTATAAGGCGGATTCATCACTATCATTAACTTACGACCTTCAAGTCTGGCTATTTCCTCAATGGGGAGAACACGTCCTTTATATTTCCACTGAGGTTGTTTGTCGTCTTTAAGATAGTCAAATTGTATGGCATTCTCGAACCCTTTTATCTTGCAGGTATCTACATCCATCTGTTCCAATGTTGAAAGATAGCAATATTGCTTATAATCTTTGCCAAATTGGTTTTCCAAGTTTCCCACCCCAGCACAAGGGTCACAGACTATATAATCATCCATGTTATAATGTTCATGGAGTATCTTGTTCTGTAACTCGACAAAACATGTCGGAGTGTACTCTCCACCTGTGTCTCTTCTGTATTTCTCGGAATAAAGTTTGCTGCTTCGTTCCAAGATATTTATAAACTCATGCTTCTCTGGCGGACGTTTATATCTTTTCCAGAACGAGTTGTATCCTTCAGCATTGGCTATTGTGTAATAATATGAGTGTTGAGCACCTGAGTATTTGAAGCCATCAATTACCTCTCCATTTTTCATCATCACATAATTACTAAGGTTTGTTCCCTCTCTAATCAATGGCTCATCAGTATCTTCTTCCTTCTCACCCACTTTTACATTATCAAAAAGTGTATGGTCTATTATATCCATAAAGACTGACTTTTTGTATTTGGTACCATTTAGAAGATCAACGAGGAATAAGTTAATACGATCCTGTTCGTCTTCAATAGCCTCTTTAAATAACACCTCATTTTTCCATAAATTATAGACCACATTGAAGTTTTTTCCTGTAATATTTATCTTAGTATCCTGACTCTTCTTAAATGTGTCGTAGAATTCTTTTATCTCATCATTCTTGAATCGTGTAATCTTGCCTTTTACCCTATCATTAATTCTATCAACTGCATCCTTAGTTGGATTGCTTGGCTTTTCTGCTGCCCAGTTGATATCATTATTATACATTACAGAGTCATCGGAACAGTCAATCAATTCCAGTATGTCATCTTTTTGTTCATTAAAATAGATAATAGCCACACGGCTTAATATAGCATCTTGCTTCTTATTGGTAAGTATGACCTGAGCAATGGCTCTTCTTCGCTGAACCTCGTTGGAAATTCTATATTTCGATTCAATGTACAATAAAAATTTGCCTTTTCTGTCAACAAGCAGAACATCCACCTGATTTAATACATCCAGGCTCCAAGTCCCTTTATCAAAATACTTTTCACAGAAGTTTTTCTTATAGTTAACCTCTTCACTCTTCCCTTCCATATTGGGGAAGAGTGTTTTCTTTGCCTCATTAGCAGAAATCTGATTGTTATTTGCCATAACGATTGATAGTTTTAAGTCTTGCATCTGACTATCAATCACTGACGCATAAAGAAAGCGTGATGCTTCTTATGCGTTAAGCTTCGAGGCATGCCCAGGAATTGGAACCCCATCCACCTTACAAGAATACACCACGCCTATTGGCGCGAATGCATTGCTATCGCAAGGTGGAAAGGGGATGCACAATTCCTGCACCCCACAATCTCTATTACTTCTGAGCGTATTTTATTCCAAATTGTTTCCTGGGCATTTTGGCTTAACGCGAAATAATAGCAAATGCTTTCAATAGTCCGGATTTCTCCCCGAACCAATGGCAAAGATAAAGATAATTTCTTATAGTTGCAAGTTTTTCAGATTATTTTTGAAAAACAAAAGGAATGGGAAAACAAAAAAGGAGTGCTTATCTTATCGTGTCAGACTGAATTTCAATGAAAGACCGAAGTCGTGGGTAGTGGTCGGATAA